>DWYB01000023.1 GCA_019118885.1 Candidatus Mediterraneibacter surreyensis
ACGCCCCCTATGCAGGGAGCGACGCATCTTTTCTTTCCTGTCTGCCTGATAATACTGGTTTCAATCCACGCCCCCTATGCAGGGAGCGACGATGACTGGGTGAAGCTCAATTACACATTCACTCAGTTTCAATCCACGCCCCCTATGCAGGGAGCGACCGGACAAGGTCTTTCCGGATATACGGGAGTATGTGGTTTCAATCCACGCCCCCTATGCAGGGAGCGACGTAACAACGATTGTTTTATAACCAGACACATAATTCTGTTTCAATCCACGCCCCCTATGCAGGGAGCGACTGCAATTTCAGCCAAAAATTCTTCCTCATTTTCAGCAGAAATCGACAAATTATCATTTTAAATACTTAAATTTCCCCTTTTCTCATCCCCTCTTCGTCTACAAAGCACTCAATTTGTGCACATTTAAGAGTGCGAATCCCCCGGCATTTTTATGCCCGCTTCCTATTCGCACTCTAATATTATCACAAAATCAACGTATCATCCACTGCAATTCCACGGTCAACACCCATATGTTCCACTTTTGTCTGATACTTATTTCCCAAATAATAGAATCTCAGGCTGTCAACACTCTCATCAATAATATCTGCCAATATTGATTTCAAGGTAACGCACTGGGCATTGTCCAAAATGCATTCAAAAACAGAATTTTGAACCCTTCTTCCATAATTTACGCACTGCTTTGCGACTTTCCGCAGCCGTTTCCTTCCCGCCGCGGTCTCTGTATTCACATCATATGTGATCAGCACAAGCATTCCGCCACCTCACTTCCACAGGAATACAGGATAACCGTCCAGATCGCCTCTTAAATATCTGGCGAGGAGCATTGCCTGTACATAGGGCACCATCCCCCACTCCACTTTTTCCTTCAGATAGGGGTGGGTAATGATTTCCTTTTTCTTATTCTGCCATTCTCCAAGCACTTTTTTCCGCAGTTCATCATTCATCAGTACCGCCCCGTTTTCTTTCACGGAGAAATTCTTCCCGCTGATGATCTTCTTATTGATCAGCGTAAGGACAAATCGGTCGGCAAGGATTGCTCTCAGTTCCTCGATCAGATCCAGCGACAGGGATGCCCTGCCCGGACGGTCTGTGTGAAGATACCCCACATAGGGATCCAGCCCCACACTTTCCAGAGCTGAAGTAATACTGTTTGTCAGCAGGGTATAGACAAACGACATGAGCGCATTCACGTTATCAAGAGGCGGGCGCTTATTCCGTCCCCTGAATACAAAATCCTTTTTCTGCTGAAGGATCAGTTCATCAAAGACGCTGAAATAAATGCTGGCAGCCTCGCCCTCGTAGCCTCTGAGCTGTTCTTTCGATTCCGCGCTGCGGACCCGTTCCAAAGCTTCTTTCAGAAAAACGGACGCATTCTTTACCCGTTCTGCATCAATCTGCATCGAATGATCCCTCACAGCCCGTTCCAGGACCCATCTGGCATTATATACCTTGCCCAGTATACAGTTTCTTGCGATTTCCAGGCTGATCTTTTCATCGTTTTTACTCGCATACTGCTGTTCTCTTAATATCACATTTCCTTTAATCCTTCCGGAAACACGGGCCAGAAATTTTCCCTGAGGCGTAAGGTAACATAGAGAAATATTCCGCTCCGCGCAGGCTCCCATCAGCGCAGGGCTTGTCCCGCGGTAGCCGAAGGAAACAATCCCTTCCAGATTATGCAGCGGTATCCTGCCCAATTCTTTCTGCTCCTCCAGGACAACTATATTTTCCCCATCCAGAGACAGATAACTGTTTTCAGAAGTAACATACAGTGTATTCAGCAGTTTTTTCATTCATCTTCCTCCTTCAGCATCTGATCAATATATGTCTTCACGGAGACTGTTTTCCCGAGTTTCGGCAGACAGATATCTTTGAGAGAACACGCATTGCACGATTTGCTGTACTTCACTTTCGGCGTATACTTTCTGGAATAATACCCATGCATCTCCTGGAACATATCTTTCACCTCTCTGCGGAGTTCTTCTGTGATCTCCACAGATTCACGCCGTCTCGTCTCGCCGTAAAATATCGCTCCCTCCGGCACCTGCGCAGAAAACATTTCTTCCAGGCACATCGCCTGTGCCGCAAGCTGAAGCTTATCCTCCTCCGACAGTTTCGGTTTTCCCTTTTTATATTCTACCGGATAGATTGAATACAGCCCTCTGTGGCCATGCAGTTTTATCCCGTCCTCACATTTATGGAACTCCACCAGATCGCACTCGCCGCTGACCCCCAGCTCCCTGGATGAGACCGGCAGGACTCTGGCAGTGATGACATCCTTTCGTTTTTCTCTAAGTGACGGATCATGCACTTTCTTGTGCATCAGCTCGCCCGTAACCGTGTGCACATTCTCCGCCCACTGCTGCTCTATATGGATCAGCGCCCACTGTCTCCGGCAGAATTTGAAATGCTGGATTCCCGAGATCATCAGATAATCATCTTCCGAATATTCCATCATACCATCCTTTTCACTTCAACTGAATCCGGTATCTTCTCCTCATGTATTTCCACCGTGTAGTCCTGATACTTTCTCGGATATTCCACGCCTTCATTTCTCTTTACTTCCACAGCGTCAAATAATTTATACGCCGGACAGTCCCCGAGCTCTTTGCTGTGTTTGAATACGATCAGTTCCCGGACAGCCATTTTTCCCCTTGCAGCCGAATGGTCATTTTCAAACATATTGATGATCGCTTCCCACAGAAGCTCCAGGTCCTCCTCCGAAAAGCCGGTCACCTTCCGCGCAAGGTTTGCTGATACATATCCCTCCGCCCGGTATAATCCATAAGGAACAATACTCTTTCTTCCCATCTCGGTGCTCTTGTTTTCTGCGTCTTTCTCAGTGGTGATCGCCACTCTTGTAATCGTCACTTCCTGGCTGATGACCGGGTCAATGCTCCTTGCAAATCCGATCTGCACCGGTCCTCTGACCTGCCCACAGTTTAAAGAGGCTTTTACAAATGTCGTCATGACCGCACCAAAGGTACGGATATCATAGAAATTGCCGCACATATAATCTTTTAATTTAAGGTCTGTATCCGGATCGCTTTTCTTTAATTTCTTCAGCGCTTCCGTCACCTTTTTGTCTTCCGTCTCCTCGATCCCGAGACTTCTGCACGCTTCCCGGTCGCTTCTGTTGAGCGGTACGTCTTCCTTGATATAGATCTGGAAGCCTTCCGCGTCTTCTTTTACCGTCTCCACATAATTCCTGATCTTGCGCTTTAAGCACACATCCGTAACAAGCCCGAGTCCGCTCTCAGGATCGATCCTCGGCATATTTCCCGCATCAGGATCTCCGTTCGGATTTCCATTCTCTACGTCGAACAGCACAACAAATTCATACCTGTTTTTGATCACTTCGCTCATCTACTTTTCCTCCCGTTTTTCGTATTTTTTCTGCACCTGGTGATAATATCCCAGAATGAATTTCCCCTGTTCCTCCAGCGTCAGCCGTCTCGGGTATTCATCCAGCTTTTCCATGATTTCCGTCAGCAACTTCTCGTAATAGCCTTTTGCACTGCCTTTCTCCCGCTCCAGTTTTTTCATATGGCTGTTTTTCAATTTCACAAGCACTGGGAAGATTGACGCCGGCGTCGCGCACGCGGAGTTAAAATACCGGTCGCGGATCGTCGCCTTGATCCCCGGATTCGCGTCCATCTGGATCGACTCCAATACGGAAAACAGCCTTCCAAGCACATATGCTGTATCTCTGCTCTCTTCTTTCAGTCCCATATAACTCTCTCCTTCCTTCCAGTTCGCATTTCGTATCAGATAGGCTTTGATGATCCCGGCCCTGCCCCAGGTAACCCGGCCCTGCTCTGCCCGGATCCGGATCAGGACATCTGTATAAAGGCTCGCCGGATATCCGGCCCCCGACAGGATTGCCTGAATCACCAGCGCCGCCATATTCGGAACCGGAGACTTATCTTTAGAATTTTGATTCACGGTCTCCGCAAGCATATCCCGGATTCCCATAAGCTCACGGTTCTCCCAGGACGGCTTAACGATCGACATTCTCTCATAATGCGCCGCCAGGTTTTTCAATATATTTCCAAAGGAATCCTGGTAGAAAAACCGCACGGACAGCCTGGCCGCATTCGGTGCAAGAGAAAGGATATAAAACCTCTGATCCGGATCTAGGACGACGTCTCCTGTATGAAACGGCCTGTCCCTTTTCAGGTTTTCAAACATCCCTTTTATCTCTTCCTGATTGTCAGGCTTCGGATCTGCGGCTTCGAAAAACGCCGTCTGATATTCTTCTTTCCCGCTTTCCGCCCAGAATACGATCATGGAATCTCCCAGCTGAAACGTATAGTCCCTCTGCCCGAGCAGATAATTCAGAGCCGTCGTATAAGCAAACTCCGCATACCGTCCGACAGGCGCGTTATAACTCTGTTCTTTCCCATAAGATTCAAAAGCCGGAGCGTTAAACGAAACAAGGGCTGCGCCGCTGGACTGGGCTCCCGGGACTCCTTTGATCGTTTTATGTATCCTGGAGATTTCTGCCTCTTTTCCAGTCACAAGACAGACCCCTGTCTGTCCGTCTTCTGAAGATACAGTTCTTGCGCGTTCCCAAGATGACTGTATGAACGGATCGTCCTGTGCGTAATGCATCCCCATACAGAAGATCAGGTTGCCTCCGTCCGTGACCTCTTCCCATCGTTCCTTAATCTCAATACATTCTGATGCTTTCTCCGGTTCCCATGTCTCAAAAAAGGATCGGACCGCCTGCGCCATCTCGCCTTCTGTCTCCCGCAGCAGTGACAGATGCCTTTCCTTTGCCGCTCTAAAGCATTCAATCACTCTTTGGTTCGGGCCTTCCGCGTCAATGCCGAGAATATATTTTGAATTGTCACACAGAAAATTTGCCGAAACCCCTGATGAACGTGTCACCATCTCCGGCACTTTGATCTGCTGAGGAACCAGTACTTTCTTTTTTCCTCTATCCTCTTCCTGTTTCAAAGTGAGGATTCCCAGGACCCTGCCGTCTTTTGACAGATTGACGCCATAAGAAACCTTCGCCTTGCACCAGCCCTCTTGATCCACTTCCCCTTGCTTTTCCAGATTTTCATAATGCTTTACCAATGCCTGTAAGATCATCGTATCACCTCACAGTCTCTCAGATCCAGGACGCCCCGCTTCATCACAGCCCGGAAAAACATGGGCTGGATGTTATTCCTGTTCGAGTAATCCATGTCAAAAAGCATAAAGCCCAGGTCTTTCTCCTCTACATCGTCATACGCAGTCCGGATCTCTCCCTCTTCGCACAGGCAGAAATTCGCCGGGAACTCCCTGCATCCGAAATACGGCATATGGAAACATTCCCCTCTTCTTAACCGCCGCATGATAATGTCCTTGAATTTCCCCGGATTGTCCGTCTCATTCGCCTGTTCTGTCATCTCGAAATGCGCTTCGATCACATACTCTACATCCCGCAGCAGAAGCGACGCCCTCTGGACGATCTCCGCCTTGGTGCTTATGTACAGTGACCTGGGATCTTTTTTCCCGTTGTACGCCTGGAGCACATTTCCCGCCAGGATCTTGCTCTTCACCTCATTCCGGCGCACGCTTGTGAACCGGACAGGATTGACCACATGGATCTTATCGATCACCCATCTCATGCCCGGATGCCAGTAGATTGCCTCCAGGATCCCCCGCGCCGCCGAGGGCGTCATGACGTCATAGGAGCATCTTTCGACCTTCATTTCCGGCCGTGAAAAGAGCGCGTAATTTCCCCACACCCTGACCTTGACACCTACTCCCATTGCTCGACCTCCTTCCTCTGTTTCATTTATAAGATCACTCCTTCCCTATAGCATTCTGCAATATAATCTCTCGGCTGATAATAAAAGTCCGTATTATAATCTGAGATCTGCCCGTCAATCCAGGAATGGTATATCTCCCATATACCATCTATTACCTTCTCATCCTCATAGACGTCTTCAATCAACCGCTCATATACTTCTCCGATATCCCAATATCCGGGAACGGTATAACGACATTCTTTCACATTGTCAAAACTTCCTTCTGTCATATTCGTTTCTTCAATAAATTCGTCTGCAGTCTTTTCTATCGGTTCACAGTGAAAGACATCTGCATATTCATAAATTCTTTTAATCCTTTCCTTGCCCAAAAAATCTGTGACCTCGCATCTTGTCCGCTTCATCCTACGGCCGATATATTCGATCAGGCTGCATGTATAAAAAAGTGCATTGTTATTCTTTGTCCCCATATACAACCTCACTTCCAACAAATTTCAATGTATCAAGTGCTGAAACCGTATGAAAACTGATCTGATGCGTCGGATATTTAAACTTTGCCAGTTCCCAGAATGCCGCCCTTGAGATTTTCCCATCCATATAGTTCTGTACATAATTATAAATTGTATCGTCTGCCATCGGTCCTTCTACTATATCGTATCTATGAGGTTTTCCGCTGCGGCATGCCACGATAAAATCAAGCCATTCTTCTGTCATCTTTTCAAACACTTTGCAGCTGAGCTTATCGTCCGGTATATATTCATATTTATTCAGATATCCGTCTGCACCATAGCGTGACGCCCATCTTTTAGCCTGTTCTTCAAACCTGGTGCAATAAAACCCAAAATAGAAATCTTTATTATATTTTGCCTTTCTTATTTCAGGATATTCTACAATTTGTCTGCTTCCATGGTATAGGATCATACTTTATCTCTTCCTGCCTTTCTCATTTCTAGTCACATCACTACCGCTATCCCCGATTCAATCCCAAGATCCAGCCCCATCTCTTCCGAATACTGCCCGCTGTCTACAAGCTCATAAAAATCTTTAATATCCTCTGATATTGGCCGGAGCATTCCCGCTCCCTGAAGCTTTTCGATATCATTCTCATATAACTGAACGCAATACTGTCCTGCTTTTCTCATTCCCGACTTTGTATATCCCTGATATTTTATCTGCCAGAGCAGCTCTTCCGCCTCTTCCTCCCTGCTGATGAAAACAGTCAATGTATTTTCTTCGATCAGTTTAAACTCCTTCGCCGCTTTGGCAAAGTTATATCTTTTGTCTTTGAACTCCTCAAAGATCTTCTTTTTATCCAGACTCTCGCCACGGAAATGGTACAGCGCTTCAAAATATTTCTCTATCCCGTGCAGAGATGAGATATCCTCTCCCTCTGAAAGCAGCATTTTCGACACATCGATCTGAAGCTGCTGTCCCGGGACATATTCTTTCTCCTCAAACTGAAACAGATAAGCAAAGCTGTCTTGCGCAGCCCGCTTCCCCTCTCTGTTGCATCTGCCTGCTGCCTGTATCATAGAATCCACTCCTGCCAGCTGTCTGTACACTGTGCAGAAATCCAGGTCTACCCCCGCCTCCACAAGGCTTGTGGAGATCAGGATACATCTCTCCCCATCCTTCACCAGCTGTCTGATCTTGTCCAGGACTCTTCTCCTGTGCTTCGGATACATTGCCGTAGACAGATGGAATACACCTTCACTCTCCATTTTCTGATAGAGCCTCTGCGCCCTCTTCTTCGTGTTGACGATACAGAGCGCCTGGTTTTCCCGCCGCAGTTTTTCTACCAATTCATCTTCTGATATAGTCCCGATATTTTGGAATGTCACTCTTTCAAAAAAGCGGAACTGCTCCTCCACTCTCGGGCACAATTCTGTGATCTGTATTTTTCTCTGAAAGAATGAACTCAGAGCCGGCTGTGTAGCTGTACAGAGCACAATACTGGAGCGGAAATTTGCGACCAGTTCTTCCATCACTGCAGTGCATGGCTTCAGATAATCTGTCGGAAGCATCTGCGCCTCATCGAATATAATAACGCTGTTGGCTATATTATGTAATTTTCTGCATTTGGATGATTTATTTGCGAATAGCGATTCAAAAAACTGTACATTTGTCGTCACCACTACCGGCTTGTCCCAGTTTTCCGACGCCAGCTGCATCGGCTTTAATTCTTCCGTGCTTTCGTAATCCACATTATAGTGATTTTCCAGAACATTCTGCTCTCCAAGGATCTTGCGGAATACCGCTGCATTCTGCTCAATGATGCTCGTATATGGGATCACATAAATAACGCGGTCCATCTGGTTTTCCACTGCATGCTGCAGAGCGAATGCCAGTGACGCGATTGTTTTTCCTCCGCCTGTAGGCACGGTAAGCTGAAAGATTCCTCTTTCTTTGTGTCCCCATTCAAAGCAGTGCCTTAGGATCTCCGTTCTCCTCCCGTTTACTGTTTCCGTGTCTTCATTCAAAAGCCAGCCCGCGACATGTTTTTTCAGTTTTTCCAAAAGGACAGACGGTTCTTCTCCTGTCTCCCGCTGCGTCCGCCCTTCTTTCATAAAATATTCTGTATCCAGGAAATCAGCGTCCACAGACAGGAATACAGCATCCGGATAAATACGCTCAAAGAAAAATCCGGGTCAGGGGAATTTGGGGGATCAAACGGCAGTGTCTTTATCTCTGGAATATGGATCTCACTCTTATATGCACCGCAATCCTCTATATGCTTCTTTTTCCTGCCTTGCAGCGTAGGGGCATTCCCCGGATCCGATGAGCTGCCGTAATCCGGGAGCCCGGAATGGTGTCCGGCAATGCAGTAACTCATAAAACTGTACATCCCGCCCTTTTCAAAACATGCTTTCGCTCCGGCTGTCGAATGGTCCACCTGCCTGTTGCTGTTATTCTTGATTTTATCCTGAAATGCAAGGGAGTACTTCCCGATATCATGGAGCATGCCGCACGCATAGCCCCAGTCGGATTTGCCGAACCGGCCGGCAAAACGACCTGCGAGTTCAGCTGTTCCGCATAAATGGTCTTTCATTGTCTGTATGCGTCCTTCATTGAGATGTGCGATATACTCCATAGAATCCTCCTGTCTTTTTACAAAATCTGTACTTCACTCTCGCATCGAATACTCGCAAGCCCATGGGGAAGGCCTGTCTCACGATCGAGAAATATCCCTCGTCCTTTCTCGCTGTTTTCGTGCCGCTTCTTTGTCTTCCTGTCAGCCTTCAGCAGAATGGAATGCAGAAGTCCTTTATAGCCGCCAATAAGAATGATGCTTTTCCTTTTCTCCAGAGAATAAAGTTTTTCCAACATCTGTTTCAATTCTTTTTTAATTCTACACTCTTGTACTCATTTTTCATAAGCGTTTCAAGATACCTGCACATCTGACTGATTTTTGCCGTTGCCGCCCTGTTTGCATCCTCCAGGATTTCCTCAAACGCCGTACCGTCTTTCAGGTACAAGTCTCCGCTGAGTAGTTTTTTTAATTTGGGCGATAACTTTACTGTAATCAGTGTCCATACTCTCTTCTTTTGTAAGTTGACTTCAAATATACTAATATATAAAATCTTTTAACTTATAAAACATTGCGTCATATATATTCTGATAATTCAAATCAATATCGAACTATAATTTGATTACTATCATTTTCCCTATTTATTGTTACTATACACTTTATAGGATAAAAAATCAATCTTGTTTATAATAAAAATCATTGAAATAATTTTTATTATAAAAATAGTTGAAGCAATATTTTTTATTTGTTAAAATAAATTTGTGGTCAGGAACAGGAACCTGCGGATTGAAACAATGAGTTTTACAATAATGTAAAACCAGGAACGATGTAAGATTACTATACTTTTACATCGTTCCTATTTTTATGATCGCATTATTCTGCTACAGTTGTCCGCTAACGCTCTTTTTTAACCATTCTAAGCATCATAAGCTCCGTTTACTTCCAATTCCGTTGTGATAATTACTCAGCAGCAAATATAAACAGATAGCATCAAGGCAACTGCTATAGCATGTTATCCTTCCAACACGGGGAACGACCACGCTCTGGATCCACGGCATGTTCAGGAAAGAATGCTGCTATCCTGGCATACAACGATGTACGCGATAGCTCCAGGGGCAGTGTAAATAGAACGGGACAGAAGCGATCTCCTCAAAGACCGAAGACAAAATTATTATCGCAGAAGTTACGGCAGACGCGAACTTCGCCAGACCTTGGAGAGAAGCGACTGTTACAGCGAAAGAATCATAAAGGAGAGAACGATCATGGGAAAACCAATCATAAAAATGACAGCAGGCGTGATATCATATCTATTTAAGTATCGACCATACATTACAGTGTGGATTGTGTGCTTCATCGGCGCCGGGATATGCGAGAGTGTAAAAGATCATGACATCGGCAGACTGATCGCGTGCACGCTGTTTGCTTTTGCCACTCTGATCATAAAACGAATTCTGCTCATGATAAGCCGAATAGGCGTCCACAACAGATACGACGAAAAACTCCTCGGGATCGCGCCGAAAGGAAGATTTATGAATCATATGTATAATTATATGGCAAAATAGAATCATACCGCCTGAAAGGGCGATATTTTTATGCAATTTATAAAAGGAGTCTGGAAGCAGGCTCCTTTTTTGTATTCAGGCAGGTGAAAGAATGGCACCGCAGAAGAAAATAGACGCATATATTACCTTTGACAGCGAAAAAGAGTTCAGGGCGGCTACAACGGCATGTAACAAGAGTCTCGTAACGATGAAGTCAGCGCTGAAGCTTGTAGAAGCTCAGACGCCCGGGAGCGCAAACGCTCTGGAAACATTGCAGGAAAAGTATGAAACACTGTCTCGGACATTAGAGGAGCACGAGTAAAAGAGGCGATAAGTTCTGGGCTAAAGCACGCACGGGAAGACTTCGATAGAGTCAGGAACGAGCTTGGAACATACAGACAGAAGCTGAAGCAGGCACAGCGCCCTGAAGGATATGCAGCGGTCCTCGAAAACAACCGAAGAGGCTTTGAATGCCCAGATCGAACAGGTATAGCAACTCAATTCAATTATAAGCAATGGAAAACAGACATATCAACACACCGGAAAACGCGCAAACGACTGGCAGTTTCAATCCACGTTCCCGCACGGGGAACGACTACAACAGGAGCCGGGATGAGCGGCGGTACGGGGTTTCAATCCACGTTCCCGCACGGGGAACGACTGTGCAAAGCCTTGCATTTTTTTGCTATAATAAAAGGTTTCAATCCACGTTCCCGCACGGGGAACGACGATGCTCAGGGAGCGGGGATACCGGGTCTTTCTGCTGTTTCAATCCACGTTCCCGCACGGGGAACGACATAATTTGCCCGGTACATCTGCACAGTCTGGCGTACAGTTTCAATCCACGTTCCCGCACGGGG
Organism: Candidatus Mediterraneibacter surreyensis; assembly: GCA_019118885.1. Lineage (GTDB taxonomy): Bacteria > Bacillota > Clostridia > Lachnospirales > Lachnospiraceae > Mediterraneibacter > Mediterraneibacter surreyensis. The sequence goes on from DWYB01000023.1 coordinate 11,209, forward strand.
AACGACTCCCCGAAACCGCCATATCTCTGGATTCCTCATCAGGTTTCAATCCACGTTCCCGCACGGGGAACGACTGATTGAATTGTTTATAGTAATTATTACCAAAGGTTTCAATCCACGTTCCCGCACGGGGAACGACGCGCGCTGCGGCTCACCTCATTGTATGTCTCCTTTGG
>DWYB01000024.1 GCA_019118885.1 Candidatus Mediterraneibacter surreyensis
GCCCTCTTTTGCCTTGAAGTCTGCCAGCATATAGTCTGTGATCTTCTGGTCGAAGTCATCACCGCCCAGTCTGTTGTTTCCGGCTGTGGAGAGAACTTCGATGACACCGTCGCCGATCTCGATGATAGATACATCGAATGTACCGCCGCCAAGGTCGTATACCATGATCTTCTGTTCTTTCTCATTGTCAAGTCCGTATGCCAGTGCAGCCGCTGTAGGCTCGTTGATGATACGTTTTACATCAAGACCTGCAATCTTTCCGGCATCCTTTGTAGCCTGACGCTGTGCGTCATTGAAGTAAGCAGGAACTGTGATAACGGCCTCTGTTACTTTTTCACCAAGGTATCCTTCTGCATCTGCTTTCAGCTTCTGAAGGATCATTGCGGAAATCTCCTGCGGAGAATATTTCTTTCCGTCAATGTCTACCTTATAATCTGTACCCATCTCTCTCTTGATAGAAGAGATTGTTCTGTTTGCGTTTGTTACGGCCTGACGTTTTGCAGGCTCTCCTACCAGACGCTCGCCTGTCTTTGTGAATGCCACAACTGACGGTGTAGTTCTTGCGCCTTCTGTGTTTGCGATGACTGTCGGCTGACCGCCTTCCATAACAGCCACGCAGCTGTTTGTCGTACCAAGGTCAATACCAATTATTTTGCCCATTGTAATGCTCCTCCTTTAAATATTCTTATTTATTCTAAATATTGATGATGTCAGTTTGCTACTTTTACCATGCTGTGTCTCACGACGCTGTCACGGTACATATAACCTTTCTGGAATTCCTCTGCGATGATATTCTCGCCGAGTTCCTCATCCTCCACATGCATCACTGCATTGTGGAAGTCAGGATTGAATTCCTGCCCTACGGCTTCGATCGGTTTTACTCCGATTCCTTCCAGTGTAGTCATAAGCTGTTTGTAGATCTTTTCCATTCCCTCTGCAAAAGGAGTGGCTTTTTCATCTTCCGGCATCGAGGCAAGGCCTCTTTCGAAGTTGTCAACGATCGGAAGAATTTTTTCTATGATATCTTTCGCTCCAATCTCGTACATCTGAGATTTCTCTTTTTCAGTACGTTTGCGGAAGTTATCAAACTCTGCCATCTGACGGGTAAGCCGATCTGTAAGTTCATCGATCTTCTCGTCCTTTTTATCTTTCTTGTTCTTCTTTCCAAAGAGCTTCTTTTTCTCCGTCTTAGAAGACTGTTCCTCTGAGCTTCCGTCCGCATCGTTCCCGCTCTCTTCGGCTTCTCCGGCCTCGGCTGCGTTCTCCTGTGCTTCCGGTGTGCTGTCAGTGGTCTGAGATGTTTCATCTCCGGCAGGATTTTCTGCTTTCTCCGCTGTCTCTTTCTGATCTGCTCCGGCTTCCTCCGCTTCGGCGGCCTGTGCCTTTGCCTCCTCGACAGCTTCCTTTACCATATCTTCTTTGCTCATTTTGTCACTCACCAGCTTTCCACCCTCCTATTCTTTCGGGTTTTTATTATAAATCGCATCCAACTCATTTTGCAGAGTCTTCAGCGTCTTCATGACATGTTCATAATCCATTCGCTTCGGACCGATAATACCGATGGTTCCTTTCATTCCCTCTCCCAGTTCATATGTGGCGGTCACAACGCTGCAGTCTTTCATATTCTTTACAGGCGCCTCGTCGCCGATATAAACCTGGATCGCATGGTCGTCTCCACTTGCGAGAGTTTCTGTAACCAGATCTTCAAGCTGCTGCTTTTCTTCAAAAGCACTGATGATCTCCTGTGCGCTCTGCTTATCGCTCAGCTCAGGATATTTGAAGATATTTGTCGTCCCGCTTGTGTAGATCTTCATGTCATCTTCCACATGGATGATCTCTGCTACCGCATCGAGTACGTGGCCGATCACTTCACTGTGAATTCCCGCCTGCTCTTTCAGTCTGGCGATCAATCCAAGAGTGATCTGATCGATCGACATTCCATTAAGCGTGGTATTAAGAAGCATATTCAGCTTCAACAGAGTCTCATTACTTAGTGTTTCACCGACCTCGATGATCTTATTCTTGATCACATTGCCGCCGAGTACGATGACTGCTACGATCTGTTCCTCATCCACCTGCGAGAGCTGTATGAACTTCAGAGTATTGCGATTATTTACCGGAGCCGATACCATAGTCGCATAGTTTGTATTGGAAGCAAGCACCTTTGCCGCCTGCTGCAATACTTTTTCGACCTTGTCGGCTTTCTCCAGCATCGCATCCTCACGCTCAGTGATCTCCTGTTCTTTCTCCTCCATCAGCATATCTACGTAAAGCCGATATCCTTTATCTGAAGGAATCCTTCCCGCCGATGTGTGCGGCTGGAAAATATATCCGAGATCTTCCAGATCCGCCATCTCATTTCGGATCGTCGCGGAACTTAAGTTCAGTTCCGTGTATTTTGAAAGAGTACGCGAGCCGACCGGTTCGCCGGTCTCGAGGTAATTCTGGATAATGGCTTTCAATATGATAAGCTTTCTTTCACTTAATGAAGCATCAACTGCCATTATGTTTCCTCCTTTCTCGCTATTAGCACTCCCTTGTTTTGAGTGCTAACACCTTCCGTATATTAAGATAGCACTCACTTTTCCTTTTGTCAACCATGTTTATAGATTTTTTATCGAAATAAGTTCAGTCATGGAGCTGTCCGCAGTAAGCACGCCAGTGCGGTTTTACGAATGGCACGGCTGAACTGCGGCTAAAACTGTTACTACAGTATAAATTCACTGAATACGTAATTGCTCACATCGGTTCCCCGTTCTGTCAGCCGTATTCTCCCGTTCTGCACGATCAGCAGTCCCTGCTCCTCCATTTTCCTGATCTGCGGTCCGTACACTTCTAAGATGTCTCTGTCAAACGTCTTGCAGAATTCATCCATAGAGATTCCTTCAGTCTTGCGCAGTCCGAGGAACATAAACTCTTCCATCCGGTCTTCACAGGACAGAGATTCGACTTCTTCACGGATACCTGACAGGCAGTCCGTACTGTTCGGCAGTGCTGCCGAATCTGAAGCCGACTTTCCAAAAAAATCAAGATATTTTTTCATATCTGTCGTATTATGGAACCGGCACTCATCAATCAATGAGGATGCTCCAAGTCCAAGCCCCAGATACTCTTTTCTCTCCCAGTAGCCCAGATTGTGCCGGCATTCATATCCATCTTTTGCATAATTGGATATCTCATATCTGTGATACCCGTATCCGGCAAGTATCTCTTCCGTAGCTTTATAGATCTCACGCTCAGTATCCTCGTCCGGAAGCGGCGGGAGGACAGTCCGTCCTCCGCCCTCTTCTTTTACCTTGCCGTTTTCGGTTTCAAAATTGCGGCCCGCCTCCTCGCCGTACCACTCATAAAACGGGGTGTCCTCCTCTATGATCAGACTGTAGGCGGAGATATGCTCCGGCTCCAGCTCCGCCGCCGTGCGCAGTGTCCTGCGCCAGCTCTCCAATGTCTGTCCGGGGATTGCCGATATAAGATCAATATTCACATTCCGGAACCCCGCCCCGCGCACAGTGTCCCATGTATTTAAGAACTCCCCGTATGTGTGAATGCGCCCGAGCATCCGAAGTTCATCATCGTTTACAGACTGCAGTCCGATACTGAGCCGGTTAACACCGCATTTCTTCCATACCGCAGTTTTTCCTTCTGTCACAGTTCCCGGATTCACTTCCATAGTAATCTCCGCACTGTCGGATATGTCAAAGCTTTCATATAGGGCACGGAATATCTCTGCGATCTCACCTTCACCCAGAACAGACGGAGTTCCTCCGCCCAGAAATACGGTGCTCACCTTGTAGTTTCTATATTCTTCTTTTTCCGCCCGGATCTCTTTTGTCAGGGCGTCTACATAAAGTGTCCGCTCCTGCACATCGGCAGGGGCGGACAGAAAATCGCAGTATGCGCACTTCTTCACACAGAACGGGATATGCACATACAGTTCCAATTCTTTTTTAATCATCATCCAGTTTCAGCACACTCATAAACGCTTTCTGCGGGATCTCTACATTTCCCACCTGGCGCATGCGCTTCTTTCCTTCCTTCTGCTTCTCCAGCAGTTTCTTCTTACGGGAGATATCGCCGCCGTAACATTTCGCCAGCACGTCTTTCCTCATCGCTTTGACGGTCTCACGGGCAATGATCTTGCTTCCGATGGCCGCCTGGATCGGGATCTCGAAGAGCTGTCTCGGGATCTCCTGTTTCAGCTTCTCGCACATTCTTCTTCCTCTGTCATAAGCACTTCCCGCAAATACGATAAAGGAGAGCGCATCCACTTCTTCTTTATTAATAAGGATATCCAGTTTCACAAGCTCGGATCTCTGATATCCCATCATCTCATAATCAAAGGATGCATATCCTCTTGATCTGGATTTCAGCGCGTCAAAGAAATCGTAGATGATTTCATTGAGAGGAAGATGATAGTGAAGCACAGCACGTTTCTCCTCGATATACTCCATACTCTGATAGATACCGCGGCGCTCCTGGCACAGATCCATGATTGCCCCGATATATTCTGAAGTAACCATGATCTCCGCTTTTACCATCGGCTCTTCCATATAGTCGATTTCTGACGGATCCGGCATATTTGTAGGATTCGTCAGATCAATGACCTCGCCGCTCGTCTTATGGACTTTGTAGATAACACTGGGAGCCGTTGTCACCAGATCCAGATTGTATTCTCGCTCAAGACGTTCCTGAATGATCTCAAGGTGAAGAAGTCCAAGGAAACCGCAGCGGAATCCGAAACCAAGGGCAACCGACGTCTCAGGTTCAAACTGGAGAGCAGCATCGTTGAGCTGAAGCTTTTCAAGCGCATCCCTCAGATCCGGATATTTGGCTCCGTCTGCGGGATAAAGTCCGCAGTATACCATAGGATTTACTTTTTTATATCCGGGCAGGGGCTCTGCGCACGGATTCTCTGCGTTTGTGATCGTATCGCCCACATGGGTGTCCTTTACATTTTTCAGGCTCGCGGTAATATAGCCTACCATTCCGGCGCTCAGCTCATCACAGGGGATAAACTGCCCTGCTCCGAATGTTCCCACTTCCACTACTTCCGCTTTCGCGCCGGTAGCCATCATGAGCATGGGCGTTCCCTTTTTCACGGTTCCCTCTTTGATCCGGCAGAAAACAATTACTCCTTTATAAGGATCATACTTGGAATCAAATATCAATGCCTTCAAAGGCGCCTCGGGATCCCCCGTGGGCGCAGGTATCTTTTTCACGATCTGTTCCAGCACTTCATGTACATTCTGTCCTGTCTTGGCTGAAATAAGCGGAGCGTCCTCCGCGTCAATGCCGATGACATCCTCGATCTCCTCTTTAACGCGCTCCGGATCCGCACTGGGCAGATCGATCTTATTGATGACCGGCATCACATCCAGATCGTGGTCCAGCGCCAGATAGACATTTGCCAGTGTCTGCGCTTCCACTCCCTGTGCCGCATCCACCACCAGAATCGCCCCGTCGCATGCCGCAAGGCTTCTGGATACTTCATAATTAAAATCCACATGTCCCGGAGTATCGATCAGGTTGAACATATATTCTTCGCCGTCGTCCGCCTTATAGATTGTACGGACCGCCTGTGCTTTGATCGTGATTCCTCTCTCTCGTTCCAGATCCATGTTGTCAAGGACCTGAGCCTGCATCTCGCGGCTCGTGAGAAGTCCTGTCATCTCAATGATACGGTCCGCCAGAGTGGACTTGCCGTGATCAATATGTGCGATAATGCAAAAATTTCTGATTTTACTCTGATCTATTACTGCCAATTTCATTCCTCCATTATATTTAAGCTGACTGCTTTACAATAAACAGTTCCACTGCAAGACTGTCTGTCATAAGTCCGGTCTTAACCCTCTGTTCAAGATCCGCGCTCTCCTCCATAATCTGCCTGAGTTCAGAAGATCTGAACCGTTTGGCCAGATCCATATATTTCCCCGCGACAAAAGGATGAAGCCCCGCCCTGGAAGCGATATCCTTTTTCCCGTATCCCTGTTTTGAGAGTTCCTTTACGTGGAACAGATCTCTGTACTCTTTCGACATGAGCGAAAGGATACGCATAGGCGGTTCTTTCAGCGCAAGCAGATCATAATACAGATCAAGGGCTTTCCGCTGGTCTTTCGCCGCCACTGCATTGACCATATCAAAGATATGATTCGTAATCTGTGTCACGCAGATGGCATCCACATCTTCCCGGGTAATGACTTCCCGTTCAATGCAGTAGCAGAAGAGCTTTTCCAGCTCCCTGGTGATATTCTCCATATCTGTGCCCACTTTATTCAGAAAATAGGCAATGTCAGACTGAGACATTTCTTTTTTTTCTTTTCGAATCAGACCGGATACCCATTTCCGAAGCGTATTTTCATCCTGCGCGGCAAGTTCCACGATATGTCCCTTTGCCTTCACAGCTTTATAAAGCTTACTCCGTTTGTCCACCTCATTTTCTATGAAAATGAAATGGGTCGTCTGCGGCATGCCGCCATTGATATAATCCGCCAGATCATTTCCACCTGTCTTAAAAAATCCGGTGTCCTCAAATACAATCAGCCGGCATTCTGAAAAAAAAGGCAGCGTCTCCGCAAGGTCAATGACTTCTTTGACATCTGTCTTTTTACCCTCATAATAAGAATAATTCATGGTATCCCCTTCGGGAACCATGGCTTTTACAAAGCGTTCCTTATACTGTTTCTTCAGATATCCCTCCGGGCCGTAGAGAAGATAAATCTGTTTAAATTGTCCTGTTTTTAAATCTTCATTCAGACTTTTCATAACTCTTGTATTATAAAGGAAACACTCCTGTTTTGACAAGAGGTTTGTAATATCAGTTCAGCCATCTGATGCAAGGCGACGGATTTATGCTCGCATAAGGGTCCGTCGCCTGGCAGTCAGATGCGATGAGCGCCTGCTAATGAGTAAAACAGCGGCGGCAGCCGAAATAAGCACGAAGTGCGGTTTTACGAATGGCGTGAGCTGAACTGTTATAAAGCCATCTGAATGACGCGGGCTGAACTGTCACTCTGTCATAAAACCTCGTATCGTCATCTTCTTTCCATCGCTTCGGATGATAACAGCTCCATTGTCCTGCGTAGAGCTGACCGTGCATCCTGCGGCGTCAAGCCGCTGTAAAGTTTCTTTATGAGGGTGTCCGTAGCGATTGTCCATGCCCGCGGAGATAATTGCGAACTCCGGTTCTGTGATCTGAAGAAATTTCTCTGTACCCGAATTCTTTGATCCGTGATGAGCGACTTTCAGGACCTCATAATCTCTCAGCAGATTGGAACGGATCAGACTCTCTTCCCCGCTCCCTTCCACATCTCCGGTAAGCAGCATGTCAAACTCACCGAAAGTCAAATCCAGCACAAGCGAAGTTTCATTTCCCAGCTCCGTTCCCAGACCACTTTCAGGTCCGATACACGTAAGGATCATTTCCTCCATTTCTCCCGTTTTGCCGGATTTTATCCTGTCTCCCGTCTCAATAGCAACGACTCTGGTCCCATTGTTCATCGCAGTCCGTGCAAGCGCAGCAAGTTTTTCATCATGATATTCTATAGGAGGCATCACCAGATTCCGAATCCTCACTCCGAACATCTGATTTTCCAGCATTTCCTTTACTCCGCTGATATGGTCGTCATCGCCGTGTGTTACGAATACATAGTCGAGCGCATTTAATCCCTGGGAGAGGAAATAAGGTTCCAGTCGATAAGTTCCCACCGAGGAAATATCACTGCTGCCGCCGTCGATCAGGCAATTAAAAGATGAATTGCGGATATGGATGCCGTCGCCCTGCCCTACGTCCAGCACTGTGATCTGCACTCCCTCCTGCATCTGAAAACGGATTCTGCACAGCAGCGCCATACTCACTGCAAATATCAGCGCCATCTGCCCCGGGATCCTGCATAATCTTCTCCATTTTCGAATATGAAAATATGACCGCTCGCCTCCGCGCTCTTCTTTTTCCTTTCGCGCGGTAAGATATCTGTAGTACAGATAAACCGCCAACAACACCGCATAATAAACAAGGATCCATATCCTGTCCGGTTTTCCCGCAGTAAACCTGGCATAGGGCAGGGCACCTGCTCCTGCACAGAGAATGTCATACCCCCACAATACCCCGCGGCAGATCTGAAGCACAATCCCCCCAAAAGCATCTGATAACACAGTCAGCAAGGAGCCGATCACCCCGGCTCCCATAGCAGCCGGCATAACAGGAATCACAATAAGATTCAGCAAAACCGAATACGGTGGAATCTCAAAATAGAAGTAAAGCAAAGGGCCAAGCAGCAATATATTTACCGCCAAGCTTGTGCTCAGGCCGCTCATACACCATAGAAGAAGAGAGATTCCTTTTCCTTTCAGCCATATCATTAACCCTCTGTCCGACTCTGTATATTTCTTCTGTCTCTTACTGATCTGCGCACATCCGAACATATCAGAAAATACAGGACCAAACAACGCTATTCCAAGAATAGCTCCGTAGGAAAGCTGGAATCCGGCATCTGTCAGGTACAAGGGCTGCCCGTAGCATACAATTGCAGCAGACAGGAACAGACTTGTAAGAAGGTCATAATCTCTTCCCGTAATCTCCGCTCCTATTCTTACAATAAACATGATCAGTGCGCGCAGGCTCGAAACACCCGCCCCGATCATCAGACTGTAAAAAATCAGAATCATACCTCCGGCGATCCCCGAGACCGGAAATCCGCACCCGGCCTTTCGTAGCAGGGTGTAGATACCCATGCCAAGAAAGGTCATATGCAGTCCGGAGATGGCCAGCAGATGGCTGATCCCACATTTCTGATAGATTGTCTTCATCTCAGGATCCAATCCGCTCTTCTCCCCGAGAAGGATCGCGCTCATGGTTCCTCCGTAATATTCTCCCAGATGACGGATTAAAAGATTCTTCCATCTTCCCCTGAATTCTGACAGAAATTGCCGGACAGAATCCGTATCACAGGACAATATTTGGATCTGATCCGCCCATACGAGTACATGGATTCCCTGTTTTATATAATATATTTTCTGGTCAAAATTTCCCGGATTGCGGGCACTCTCAAAGCACTCCGCCTCCCCGCTGACTCTGAGACGGTTTCCGATCCGGACTTTCGTTGATTTATCAGTTTCATTCTTGGAAATATAAACAAGAAGATCAGACTCTCTCACGATCTGATCTGCAACAGACGCAATGTTGTCTCTTAGAAAGACAGCCATCACTTTTTTCTTCTCTTCGATCTTATATACAGTTCCCGCAAGCTCGACCTGCGCTTCACAAGAGATTGCCCTTTCCAATGCAGAGGGTTTCATTTCCTCCGCACCGAAAAAGAGCACTCTTATACCCTGTATCAAAAGAAATAAAATACATATTCCGCAAAGCGGCCGTTTTCTCATTCAGTTTCTTCTTCGGCTGCGACAAGATCCATGTCCGCTTTCAGAGGCTGTGACAGATCCACAGTCTCCATATATTCAGCGTTTGACTCTCCATTAATGGTGATCTGCACCTGCGTGGCCTCTGTTCCCTCAACCAGAGAATCCACGATAGAATATACAGTAAGTTCCGGAAGAATATCATATGCGCCTGTCAGGAACGTACTGTCAAAATTCACATAACATATTTTGTCTTTTGTAGTCACACTCAACAGGTTTGTATCCGGATTGATAGTCGGATAAGCGCCCGCGCCGGCAGGTCCCTGCATCAGCTTTTCTACGATCAGTTTGTCCTTGGAAACATTACTGCTGTACCTGACATCCGTCTTCTGAGCCACCAATCTGTCTCCGGACTCATTCGCGAAATACAGCGTAAGTGTATCTGTCTGGTATGCACTCGGAGACGAGCTGGTATTTTCCACAAAATCATCACCGTTCATAAGGCCCACCGGAACACCGTCGGCGTCTGTCAGCGGCTTTCCGTCCACTGTGAACGAGACCGCATTTACTCCGTCGATCGATACAAGCGATTGTACGACAGCTGCACGCATCAGTTTTTCCCGGATATTGCCTACGCCCAGATACTCGCCACTGAAATCCACTTCCAGTATACTGCCCATAAGACTACACCCCTGTATCTTAACTTCTTTCGGTATGGGATTAACGTATTCGATATCTTCAGCAGGTGTGCTCAGATCTTCCAGCACCGCCTGCGCTACCTCCTGAGTCTGCCCATCCGGAAGATCGCACGCCACTTTGACCAGTCCTGTCTGTTCTTCATTCAGACAATAGACAACCGAATCGCCCTCGCCGATTCCGTCGTCTCTTCCGCATGACATAAGGCAGGACGCCGCACAGAGAATCATCGCAAGAATCATATTTTTTCTCTTCATTTTCCTCACGCTCCTATACCGCCACATAAATCAGAGGAATCCGGACAGTAAAAGTGGTTCCCTCACCTTCATTGCTGTAAACCTTGATCGCACCACGATGAGCGATGACCGCATTTCTTGCGATCGCAAGTCCTAAACCTGTTCCGCCTATTTCTCTGGAATGAGACTTGTCCACCCGATAGAAGCGTTCAAAGATATGGGGCTGATCTTTCTCCGGAATACCGATTCCCGAATCTTCCACTTTGATATAGAAATATTTGTGATCCGCATTCAGCGATACATGGACCCAGCCATTGTCGTGATTATACTTAATCGCATTTTCTACGAGATTTGATATTGCCAGAGTAAATTTCATCTCATCGATCTCGGCTGTTACAGGCCGAAAACTTTCCATCACCATCTCCACATTCTTTTTCTCTGCGATCGGACGGAGACGCTTCAATGTCTGCTCCAAGAGATCATTGATATTTACAGTCTGTATATTTATATTCTGTCCGGTCTTGTCCATTTTCACAAGAGAGAGCAAATCCGTAATAATATGGTTTTCCCTGTCAATTTCTTTCGCTATATCCTGCATGAATTCCTGGTACATCTCCACCGGGGCTTCCTTCATCTCGAGAAGAGAATCCGCCAGCACTTTCATGGAAGTCATAGGCGTCTTTAATTCATGCGAGACATTCGAGACAAATTCTTCTCTGGATTCATCCAGAAGCTTCAGTCTGCCAAGCATCTTATTAAACGCTTCGCTGAGCTGCTTTGTCTCAGTAAACGTATCTACATGCAGCACATCGTCCACATACCCTTCCGTCACGTTTTCGATCGCTCCGGTGATTCTGTGGATAGGTCGCACCATCCGGTCTGCAAAAAATACGCCGAACACAGCCAGCAGGATCAGGATAATTCCCACAACCACGCCGCCATGGGCATATAAAATCTGTATGGTCGTCTCTATATTGTCCGTGGAAACGCTTGCCAGCATAACTCCTGTGATCTCATTATTCTCAGTTCCCATGATCGGGGATGTAACTTCGATGTAATGATTTTTCCTGTCATACTGATTCGTTGTCTCCCCCTGCATACAGCGGATCACATTCTCCGACACATCCGTCTTTCCCTCGTCGAGACTGTATGTATCTTTAACCACCTTCAGATCCCGGTCGATGATCATGACGCGGCCGTTATAAATATTCGTAAGCTGTGTAAGATTAGCATTTATGACTTCTGAAGATGTATCATTGAGATAATTATAACTTCCGAGCTGATTGCACAGAATCGTACACTGATTCTGTATCTCGGCCGTCCTTAACTCCACCGCCCGCAGCTCATAGAACTTTACGACGCCAAACAGCGCACCAAGGCAGGGCATCAGCCCTGCCAGCACAACCACTGCTATAATGCGGACCCGCATATTTTTGAAGACTTTATCTCTTAACCTGAAATGACCTTTAGCCTTGGAAATAATAACCCACTCCCCACTTTGTATGTACAAATTTCGGTTCGCTCGGATTAAGTTCGATCTTCTCCCTCAACCGTCTGATATGTACATCCACTGTTCTTGCATCTCCCGGATAATCATATCCCCACACGAGATTCAGAAGATTTTCCCTGCTGTATACTTTGTTGGGATTCGTTGCGAGCAGCTCCAGGACATCGAACTCTTTCGCCGTCAGATTGATCTCCCGTTCTCCGATAAATACACGTCTGCTCTCACAGTCTATTTTCATGTTGCCTTTAACGAGCACCGGACTGCCGGCCGGCTCTTTTCTCTTCGATGTCCGGCGCATGATCGCCTTGATCCTGGCTTTTACTTCAAGGATATTAAACGGTTTTGTAATGTAATCATCCGCACCGTATTCAAGTCCCAGAATCTTGTCCATATCTTCACTCTTGGCTGTCAGCATAACGATAGGCATATCCGAGAACTCCCGTATCTGCTGGCACACCTCAAATCCATCGATCTTCGGCAGCATCACATCCAGAAGCACAAGATCATACTCGCACTTTCTGGCAAGCTCCAGCGCCTCTTCTCCGTCATACGCACAGTCTACTTCCATGCCCTCCTGCTCCAGGCTGAAACGGATTCCTTTCACGATCAGCTTTTCATCATCTACAACCAAAATCTTTTTACTCATACTCCACTTTCACGACTCCTGTGTCAAATTGTTATATCATCTTTTATTTTATTAAACACGCCTTCTTTGATTCCCTCAATCTGCATCAGTTCTTCAATACTCTCGAATCTGCCATGCTCATCCCTGTACTTCAGGATACTCGCAGCCTTTGCTTCTCCGATCCCGGTCAGGCCCATGAGTTCCTCTTCTCCAGCTGTATTTATATTTACTTTTGTGTTCTCCGCACTTCTGGTTACTGTATTTTCTCCAACCCCTGCGCCCTGTGCAGCTTCTTCCTCTGTCGGAACATAGATCTGTTCTCCGTCTGTGACGACCCTGGCCTGATTGACAGTATCCTGCGCCGCCTGTTCCGTAACACCTCCGGCAGACTGTATCGCCTCATACACCCGTGCGTCTGCATCTAATTCATATACTCCAGGTTCTTTAACAGCCCCGCACACATATACAAAAACCGTGGTTTCCCCGGAAGTTTCCGCAGATTTCCGGATCTCATCATCCCCGGCCGCATCCGTTTCTTCCGTCTGTTTTGTACCCGCTTTCACATCTTCCTGCCGTGTTTTCTCCGTCAGCTGCAATTCTTCAATGCCATATTCCTCTGTATCTCTTCGGCTGCATCCCGCCAGAAAGAAAAACGCTGCCAACAAAAGCGCTTTTCGTATAATATACGGTATTCCTAAATTTCTCCGATCGTCTTGCATATCTCTTTTCTCCCTCTTCTGACAAGCGGAAGAACTACCCCTTTATGCCGGACAGTAACATTGTAACGAATTTCTTCTTAAATTACAATAGATAATTAAATGTTTGTTAAAGATTTGACGCATTGTTACAATTTTATTACGGTTGTTTTGCAAATCCCCGGATTTTTCACCTGTTTTGCAGAAATATATCTTTATTCCCACTGGAATATAGCTATCCCCACAACAGCCAGGACAAGCCCGCCCAACTTTCTCCATGAAAAGGGCTCTTTATCCATTCCAAAAAGACCAAAGAGTTCGATCACGTAAGATACCGCCAGCTGTGCAATGACGATAAGAAGCGCCGACTTCGCCGGCCCCAGAGCTTCAATGCTCTTGATGACCGTCCATGTGATCCCGGCGCCGATCACACCTCCCAAAAGCATATATTTCGGTTCCACTTTTCCGAGAGCAGCCACGCTGTCGCGCCCGGTAAAGAACCATGCTGCCAGACAGACCGCAAAAGCCGTGATCTGCACCCAGCCGTTGCTCACCCACACTCCGGTTGTTTTCGTGACCTGCGTATTGAACACTCCCTGTATACTCATCATCGCTCCTGAGAGCAGCGCAATAAAAAAACCAATCATAGGATCATACCTCCATGCATTTTATGCCTGTTTTCCGGATAGTATGTCCTGTGAATGGTTTTCCTATACATCGCTGGTCCGCCGTTTAATCTGCCAGCGCCTTTTTCAGTTTTCCGATCATCTCGTCAATATGTTTCTCCTCCACGATCAGAGGCGGAACAAAGCGGAGCACATTCCCTTCGGCCTGTATTACCAGAAGGCCGTCCTCCACACACCGCCGGTTTACTTCGGCGATCGGCTTTGTGATCTCGATGCCCTGCATCAGACCTTTCCCTTTACGCTGAACTACACAGTCCAGCTCGTCCACAAGCTCATCCAGCTTTTTCGTGAGGTAAGGAGCCACTTCATTGACATGCCCCACGATATTATCCCGCTCAAAGATCTCAATCACTTTTTTCACGGCAGTGCACGCAAGCGGATTACCGCCATATGTAGCTCCATGGTCTCCGGGTTTCAGAGAGTATTGAGCTACTTCTTCTGTCATGGCAAACGCTCCCACCGGGATGCCGTTTCCGATGGCTTTTGCCATTGTCATAATATCCGGCTTTGTGCCGAATCCCTGCCATGCGAACATACTTCCCGTCCTGCCCATGCCGCACTGCACCTCATCGCAGATCATAAGGATTCCGTTCTCGTCACAGATTTTCCGGATTCCTTCCATAAATTCCTGTGTGGCAAGATTGATACCGCCCTCTCCCTGCAGCGGCTCCAGAATGATCGCGCAGGTCTTGTCGCTGACCAGTGCTTTCACGCTGTCCAGATCATTAAACTTCGCGAATTTCACACCCGGTACAAGAGGCTCAAACGGCTCTCTGTAAGAATCATGTCCTGTCACGGACACAGCTCCGAATGTCCTGCCGTGGAAAGAGTTCTCCATGGCGATAAATTCATATCTTCCCGTACCTTTCGTATAAGCGTAACGTCTGGCTGACTTTAAGGCGCCTTCCACAGCTTCACCGCCGCTGTTTGTAAAAAACACACGGTCCATGCCGCACACCCGGTTCAGTTCTCTCGCCGCCTCGCCGCAGCTCTCATGATAGTAGAGATTGGAAGTATGATACAGTTTGTCTATCTGCGCCTTAAGCGTCTCATTTAACTCTTTATTGTCGTACCCCAGCCCTGTCACTGCAAAACCTGCCGCAAAATCAAGGTATTCTTTTCCGTCTGTGTCATAGAGGTACATTCCCTCGCCGTGATCCAGCACAACCGGGAAACGATTGTAGACATGGATCAGATTCTCTTCTGCCGCCTGTATCTTATTATTCACCATGATAATACCTGCTTTCTTCACTGTTTAAAATCGCCGTACCGATTCCTCTGTTCGTAAAGATCTCAAGGAGCAGACAGTGCGGAATACGTCCGTCCAGAATATGCACTCTTGAAACGCCTGCTTCAATGGCGTCGATACAGTTCTGGAGCTTCGGAAGCATACCGCCTCCGATGTATCCGCTGTCCATCAGCTTCTTCGCCTCATCCACACGGAGCTCGGATATAAGCGTAGACGGATCGGACGGATCCTTGTATACGCCCTCAATGTCAGTCAGAAACGCCAGCTTCTCTGCTTTCACCGCGCGGGCAATCGCGCACGCCGCATCGTCCGCATTGATATTATATGTGTTAAAGTCGTCGTCCAGTCCCACCGGGCATACGATCGGGAGAAAATCCTTCTCCAGCAGATCATAGAGGATCTGGCCGTTTACTTCTTTGATATCACCCACATATCCGATATCCTGACCGTCGGAATACTTCTTGTCGACCTTCAGGAGAGCGCCGTCCTTGCCGCTGATGCCGATGGCACGAACGCCAAGGCTCTCCACAAGCTGTACCAGACTCTTGTTCACACGGCCAAGCACCATCTCCGCCACTTCCATCGTATCTGCATCGGTCACGCGCAGGCCGTTGATAAATTTCGGTTCCATTCCCACTTTGCCGACCCACTTACTGATCTCCTTGCCGCCGCCGTGAACAATGATCGGCTTGAATCCGACAAGCTTCAGAAGAGTCACGTCCTCGATCACACGTTTCTTCAGTTCCTCGTCCACCATAGCGCTGCCGCCGTATTTGACCACAATGATCTTGCGGTTGAAGCGCTGGATATATGGCAGGGCCTCGATGAGAACCTGCGCTTTATCGAGATATTGCTGCATATTCTTATTCATACTTACCTCCTTCGGGGACGTAGTAAAACCCGATTTGACTACGTCCCCAATCGAACTTCACGGTGTCCCAAATCGACTTTTGCCCTGTCCCCGTTTACATCATTTTATTCCAAATCATTTTAACTGCGGTAATCTGCATTAATATCAATATATCCATGTGTCAGGTCGCATCCCCATGCTGCCGCCTCCACATCGCCCTCTTTGATATCAGCAATTGCCGTTACTTTCGGCTGTGATAAAATTTCTGTCGCTTTTTCCTCGCTGTAATCCAGTGCCACTCCGTTCTCAATGATCTTGAGTTTCCCCGCCTCGCTTACGAAATACAGGTCTACTTTCTCCGGATCAAACTGTGCTCCTGAGTATCCCATGGCGCACAGAATCCTTCCCCAGTTGGCGTCGTGTCCTGCGATTGCCGCTTTGGTCAGATTGGAGCAGACGATAGATTTGGCAAGTTTTTTCGCCTGTTCTTTCGTATCCGCACCGATAACTTTTGCCTCAAACAGTGCCGTAGCGCCCTCTCCGTCTCCCGCGATCTCTTTTGCCAGAGTCTCATTTACATAATGAAGAGCTTTTTTAAACGTCTCATATTCCCATGTACCATAACGGATCTTGTCGTTTCCGGCTGCACCGTTTGCCAGAAGAAGCACCGTGTCATTGGTCGAGGTATCCCCGTCGACGGAGATCATATTATATGTATCTTCCACGTCTTCGCTGAGCGCGGCCTGAAGAGCCTTTCTGGAAATCTTGGCATCCGTTGTGATAAATGCAAGCATGGTGCACATATTCGGATGGATCATACCGGATCCTTTCGCCATTCCTCCGATGGTCACTGTCACATCCCCGATTTCAACCGTAACTGCAACTTCTTTTTTCTTTGTATCTGTAGTCATAACCGCCTGGGCAGCCTGCGTACCACTCTCAAGATCCGCTTTCTTCGCTTCTGCTAACTTATGGATTCCTTCTTTTACCCGATCCATAGGAAGCTGTTTTCCGATCACACCTGTAGAGCCGATCAAGACGCCCTTTTCATCCACGCCCAGTACTTTAGCCGCTTCTTTTGCTGTCTCTGCACAATAGTTCATGCCCTCTTCTCCGGTACACGCATTGGCAATGCCGGAATTAACGATGACAGCTTGCGACCTTATTCCGCTGTCCACTACACTTCTATCCCATTTTACCGGCGCGGCTTTCACTAAATTGGTCGTAAATGTTCCCGCCACTTTACAGGGCTTCTCACTGTAGATAAGCGCCATATCCGCGCGGTCCTGATACTTAATACCGGCTGCCGCTGCTGCCGCTTCAAACCCTTTTGCCGCTGTCACTCCACCTTTGATCTTTTCCATTTGTAATCCTTCTTTCTTATTGTTCGTTAAAAGCTGTAATGTTTTCTTCATTCAATGTAAAATCATAATAATTCAAATCCAGTCGCTCTGTCCATCCGATCGTATTCCAGAATGCATTTCCAATATCATTCTTTGTAAATGCAATAAGCGAAACCTTGTTGATCTTCTCTGCCTGCAGTGCTTTCATCGCATGGACCACCATCTCGCGCCCAATCCCGTGCCGACGATACGCTTCATCCACACATACATGATAGAGACAGCCCCGTCTTCCGTCATGACCGCAGAGAATACTTCCCACAATCTTTCCGTCTTTCACCGCTACCACGCTGGTCGTAGGATTTCTCTTCAGGAACCGGTCCACACCCTCTCTGGAGTCATCGATACTCCGGATACCGAACCCCCGGATCTTCTTCCAGAGAGCATAAACTTCATCATAATCATCTATTGTCATAACTCTTATCATTGTTAAATATTCCTTTCATCTTCATTTAGGGACACCCTTCTCACAGCTTTGGGACACCCTGAACTTCGATTCGGGACGTAGTAAAACCTGATTTGACTACGTCCCCGATCACGGGAACATCGGGACTAATTCCAACCCTTCGCTCTCTTTTAATCCGAACATCAGGTTCATATTCTGAACCGCCTGTCCCGCAGCGCCTTTCACCAGATTATCGATAGCGCCCATCATAATGATACGTCCTGTCCTCGGATCGATCTTAAATCCGATATCCACATAGTTGCTACCCTCTACCCATTTCGTCTCCGGGCATACGTCTTTATCAAGGACACGCACAAATTTTTCATCCGCGTAATATTTGTCATAAACAGCCTTTACTTCTTCCCAGCTTACATCTTTCGTAAGTTTTGCATATTCCGTAGCAAGGATTCCTCTGTTCATCGGTACAAGATGCGGGGTAAAATTGAGCACTACTTTCTCACCTGCCGCATACCCCAGCTGCTCCTCGATTTCAGGAGTATGTCTGTGGGTTGCCACGCCGTAAGCTTTCATATTCTCATTTACTTCACAGAAGAGATTCTGTACTTTTGCCCCTCTGCCCGCTCCTGAAGTACCTGATTTGGCATCGATGATCAGTGTGCCCATATCGATCAGTCCTTCTTTTGCAAGAGGATATGCCGTCAGGATGGAGCATGTCGTATAGCAGCCCGGATTTGCCACCAATCTTGCTTTCTTCACATCTTCGCGGTTGATCTCGCACAGCCCGTATACCGCCTCGTCAATGAACTGCGGTGCCTTGTGCTCGATCTTGTACCACTCTTCGTAAACTTTCACGTCTTTCAGTCGGAAGTCCGCACTCAGATCAATGATCTTTGTCTTTGAAAGAATTTCTTCATTTACAAGAGATGCACACAGCCCCTGAGGCGTCGCCGTGAAGATCACATCCACCTGGGATGCCAGTTCCTCCATATTGTCATCCATACAGACCGCATCCACGATCTGGAACATATTTCTGTATACATCCGCATATTTCTGATCAATATAGCTTCTTGAGCCATACCACTTGATCTCTGCATTTTTATGTCCTGATAATATTCTTACGAGTTCACCGCCTGCATAGCCAGTGGCGCCGATAATACCAACTTTGATCATATCCTTGTCCTTTCCGTATATATTCTATAAAATCTTCCTTTTGCTCCTGAGAAATGACTGCTGCGGATCGCTCCGCATTTCAGTTTCCTATGATATACCTCATTTAATAGTAAGTAAAGCGTTTCATAAAAACAGTTATGAATAACACTTGCATAATAATACATCTTTTTTGTATATTATGCAAGTATTATTTATATATATTCATTTACTAAACCTTATTCTCCCATGAAATTCCAAAACTCCAGACTCTTACAGGTGTATAATATGTGAATACTTATGAAATTCAACTGCTTCCGATTAAAAACATTTCAACATAATCCCTGGCTTTTTACAATCAGAAGCGCACACTTTATAAAATTCATACGTTATACATTATGAAAGGAGGGACTTTGCTGATGAATCTGGAAGAATATTACGATGACATTTACCGATACTGTTTTTTTCGTATACAAGACCGCAGTCTTGCAGAAGATCTCACGCAGGAGACTTTCCTTAAGTTTCTGGAAACGCCTAGTTATCATGACAGAGGCAAGCCCCTTGCTTTCCTGTACACCATCGCGCGGAATCTGTGTATCGATCACATCCGTCGCACAAAAGCCCGATCAATCTCCGTCATGACCGACGATATATCCATAACCGATAATATATCTTATAGCACTGAGACCCCGGCATTCTCTCCCACAGCATCTGCTTCGGATCTCACGGATACATCTGTTGTTCTGGTTCAGGCTCTGCAGACACTCAGTGAGTCCGACCGGGAGATTATCTGCCTGCGCTATATACTGGAGCTGAATCCCGGTGAGATTGGCAGGATCATGAACCTGTCACGATTCGCAGTATACCGCAGATTGAAACGGGCATTAAAACTTTTAAAAAATCAATTAAGAAAGGAGGACTTTCAGTGAAAAGAAAATATTTCAGACAAAAAACGCTTCTGACTAAAACTTTGCACAGTCTCTATACAGTTCCTGCGCCTGAGCGAAAAGATACTTTCTTCCAAAGCTCCGCTTACCGTGCTGCAACAAGGGAGACTCTTTATTCTCCCCGCATCTCGTGGGCAGCTTTTCTTCAAACTCAAATGCACTATATACGAAAATGGAACTGGATCCTGTCCGTCTGTATCTTTGCCTCCGCTATGCTTCTGACTCTGCAGCCCTGGCAGACGACAGACGCACAGGAACATCTGCAGGAACTCTCCACCCCTGTCATCCTGTCCGCCTGTATCCCTTTCCTTGCACTGTCAACGGTTGCAGAGGCCGGACGCTCTGTACGGTTTGGCATGGAGGAACTGGAGCTGTCCGCCCGGTTCTCCCTGCACGCCGTCCTGTGCGCGCGGCTGGGCATACTGGGAGGTGAAAATCTTCTCCTGCTGGCAGTACTGATGCCCTTTGGCGCCCATTTCTGGGAAATGGACCTGAGCATAACTGCAGCCTGTATCCTGCTGCCCTATCTGCTGACCTGTGCTCTCACACTTCCCGCAGTCCGAAAAATCCGTGGCAAAGACTGTACATTTCTATGCGCAGGGGTCAGCGCTTTTGTCAGCGTACTATTTCTCACCGCAAACACAACAGGCCTTCTGTACCGGGCGGCGGATATTCCCGCACTTATTCCCGCATTTCTGCTCTTCTTTGGAAGCGC
The DNA here is from genome assembly GCA_019118885.1 of Candidatus Mediterraneibacter surreyensis. Classification (GTDB taxonomy): domain Bacteria; phylum Bacillota; class Clostridia; order Lachnospirales; family Lachnospiraceae; genus Mediterraneibacter; species Mediterraneibacter surreyensis. Next base: position 20,513 of record DWYB01000024.1, read on the forward strand.
GGCAGTACTGGAACTCAGAAAATATATCAGACAATCGGAGGAATTAACATGGAACTTCACATTGACCGGCTGAGCAAGCACTATAAAAGCAAAATAGCCGTAGACCGGATCTCCCTTACCCTCGGGAAAGGGGTTCACGGCCTGCTGGGGGCTAACGGAGCCGGAAAAACGACTCTCATGCGCATGATCTGCGGCATCCTGCGCCCTGACAGCGGCACCGTAACTTTCGGTAAAGCAGATGTATCCACAGAAGAATACCGGAGTATTCTCGGCTATCTTCCCCAGGATTTCGGCTATTATCCCAGTTTTACCGCTGAAGACTTTCTCATGTATATGTCCGCTCTGAAAGGGCTGCGCAAAACCGACGCCCGCTGCCGCACAGAAGAACTTCTGTCTCTTGTCGGTCTTGATGAGCATAAAAAACAAAAGATCAAAACATACTCGGGCGGAATGAAACAACGTCTTGGTATCGCACAGGCGCTCTTAAACCGGCCAAAACTTCTTGTACTCGACGAACCCACGGCAGGACTTGACCCGAAAGAGCGCGTCCGGTTCCGGGAAATGATCGACCGGCTCGGACAGCAAAGCATCGTCCTGCTCTCCACCCATATCGTATCTGACATTGAACTGATCGCGGACCGCATCCTCATGATGAAAGACGGCCGCCTGATCTTTAACGGAACACATGAAGATATCGGAGAGAATCTGGAAGAATTTTATCTGGAACAATTTAACGATAACAGTTTCAGGCCATCAGAGCAGACATCGCAAAATCTGCCGGCAAATGGCGGGATAAAGCGGGGAGGTGTATAACGATGTATAATCTTCGGGTACTCATAAAATACGAATATAAAAAGCTGCTTCAGAGAAAGACGGTCTGGATTGTGACACTCGCACTGATGGCAATGGCAGCGGCGTCTGTCATCCTGCCGCCTTTTATGTCCGCCGTTTCCTCAGACAGAGGTGATTCATATACTGCATATGACAGCTACAAAGCTCAGCGGAAACTGGCGGCCGATCTCAAAGGGCGTCCTTTGGATGACGAACTTCTAAAAGAAATGAACGACGCATATGCAGCAGAGCGTGAAAGTGCAGAACGCATTACCGCTTTTCCCGATTCAGCCGTTCCATATTCTGTAAAATATGACGATATATACACTTTCATCGTAGATGTATATGAATCCGGAATCCGATACGGTGCATACGAATCCGGCAATCCATACATTTCCGCCGATGAAGACGGCATCCCATACTTCACCGGCACTGCTGCGCAGCTCTATAATATCGGCAGAACCGATCTTGAAAAAAGATGGGAGCAGGAATATCTCACGGAAGAGGAAATTTCATTTCTCTCTACAAAAGAAGACGCTCTCACTACACCTTTTATTTACCAATACTGCGGAAGTTATAAATCCATGCTCGCACTTTTTCCCCTCCTTGCCGTCATGATTTCTTTCCTGACTGCAGTATGTATTCCCCCGGTATCTGCGGAAGAACACTCCCGCAAGACGGACCAGATTGTTTTATGCACACGTTTCGGCAGACGCCCGGCCTTCCTTGCAAAACTGTTTACCGCAGTTACATTTTCAGTCGGCGTTGTATTCCTTCTCTTTCTCTCCACAGCAGTTTCGTCGTTCGCGATCTATGGAACGGAAGGGTTCAATGCACAGATCCAGTTTTCTGCTTTCGAGTGTACATGGGATTTCACCGTCGGTCAGGGCGTACTTCTCCTATTCGGCATCAGTATTGCCGCCGCTGTTATGCTGAGCTGTACAGGACTATTCCTTGCAGAGTGCTTCAGGAGCAGCATCCCCGCCATGGGCATCCTGATCGGCTTCCTGCTCATCAGTTCGGTCCTGAATATTCCCGGACAATTTCGCGTGCTCTCTCAGATATGGAGTTACTGTCCGGCAAAACTGATCTCGATAACCGGAAGCTTAATGGATCACCGTCTGGTTTCCTTCTTCGGCACTTATCTGGCATCATATCAGACCGGGCCGTTCATATATCTTATCCTTGCTCTTCTGTTTGCCTTTGGGGGATATTTTGTCTGGAGGAGATGGCAGGCGGACGGAAGATAACCCTTTTCTTTGAAGCACAATTTCCATAAATTATCAGGCGGAGAATCAGAGGTTAAAGCTTCTGATTCTCCGCCTGATAATTATAAATCCTTTTATTTTCGGATCTGCCCGTTCCCGAAGATGATATATTTCGTCGTAGTCAGCGCCTCAAGCCCCATAGGTCCTCTTGCATGAAGCTTCTGAGTGCTGATGCCGATCTCAGCGCCGAATCCGAACTCAAATCCGTCGGTAAATCTGGTAGATGCGTTCACATACACTGCCGCCGCATCAATCTCATCCTGGAATTTCAATGCATTGTCATAGTCCTTCGTGATAATGGACTCGGAATGTCCGGTATTATACTTATTGATATGGGCAATCGCTTCATCGATGGAATCTACGATCTTCACAGATATAATGGCGTCCAGATACTCCGTGCCCCAGTCTTCTTCCGTTGCCGGAATGATCTCTTTACAGATTTCCTGCGCCCTTTCGTCTCCGCGAATCTCCACATCGTGATTCTTTAATTTCTGTACGATCTGCGGAAGAGCAGCCTCTGCAATCCCGCTGTGGACTACAAGAGATTCACAGGCATTGCACACACCCATGCGCTGTGTCTTCGCGTTCTCCACAATGTCAGCCGCCATTCGGATGTCGGCTGTCTCATCTACATACACATGGCAGTTTCCCGTACCGGTCTCGATCACCGGAACCGTACTGTTCTCCACAACATTTGCGATAAGGCCAGCGCCGCCCCTCGGAATCAGCACGTCAATGCCGCCGTGCATTTTCATCATATCGTTTACAACATCGCGGCTCGTATCCTCCACAAGTACAACCAGATCCTGACAGAGTCTTTCTTTTCTCAAGCCGGTCTTAATTGCACGCACGATCGCCTGATTGGAATGGATAGCGTCGCTTCCGCCCCGCAGGATAACTGCATTCCCCGTCTTAAAGCACAATCCGAAAGCATCTGCCGTCACGTTTGGACGAGACTCATAAATGATTCCCACAACGCCGAGCGGCACTCTCTTCTGCCCGATACGAAGACCGTTTGGTCTCGTCTTCATATATAAAACTTCGCCGATCGGATCATCCAATCCGGCAATCTGTCTTAATCCTTCCGCCATATCCGCGATCCGCTTCTCTGAGAGAGCAAGTCTGTCGATCAGAGACTGCTTGATTCCTTTCTCTCGAGCAGCCGCAAGATCTTTCTCATTTTCTGCCAGAATCATCTCCTGCTGTGAGATCAGTTCATCAGCCACTGAAAGAAGACCCCTGTTTTTCTCCGCAGTTCCCAGTTTTGCCGCTTCTGTGGCAGCATTTTTCGCACGTCGTGTAAGCATTTCCATGTATGTTTCTTCCATTGTGCTCTCCTTTCTGCATATGTCCTGCATCTGCTGTTCCCTATTGTATCATCAAAAGCTGATTTCTGCCACTAAAAAAAACAGACGCCACCCGGGTATAGGTACTCTTTTCTGCTTTCCTCCTATACCTTGATCCGATCTGCGACTTCGTGTCCTAGAACCAGCCTCACGTCCTGCACTCCGATGATCACGCTGTCGCGGCACTGCTGGATTACCCGGATCGTGCTGCCTTCTTCTACATGGCGGCTATGCAGGAATTCGAGTACGTCCGGCAGTCCGAACATCCACTTAACTGTATAAGACTCTCCCGGTCTTGCATTTGATAACGCCTGCATGATATCCCTCCTTTTCTTAATTTTAGGGAACCGATGCCGGGTTAGTCAATCGCAATCTTTGTTGCATAGAGGTAATTTTTATGCAATATGTTCCGCCGCATACAGTCCTGCTGCCACCCCCGCCAGACAGCAGGTGACACTCAAGATGATATACAAAACTGAAGCTTTTACATGCCCCTGTTCCAACAGATTGTATGCCTCCAGCGAGAAAGTGGAAAATGTCGTAAATCCTCCACATACCCCGGTCTTAAGAAACAATACGGCATTCTGCGGAAGTCCTTTTCTTGCCGCAGCGCCGGCAATCATACCGATGGCAAGCGCTCCAAGTACATTTGTGATCAGTGTAAGTACAGGGAAACCGCCTTTAAAGGGGATCAGGCTGATGGCATATCTGAGCATTGCGCCGAGAGCTCCGCCAAGCCCGACGCACACAAATCCAGCCATTATGCTACCTCACATACACAATATAATCGTCTTTTCTCGGTTTTGCCTGGGGCGCTGCTCCGGCCGCCGGATATCCCAGTATGCAATGGCCGACGCCGATGTAGTCTCCCTCGATTCCCCATTTCTTCAAAAGTGCTTTGCCTTCTTCCGAATCGAACACCTCTCGCGCACGGTGAATCCAGCACGATCCGACACCGAGAGCATACGCCGCATTCATCAGATTCCCCATCACAAGAGAACCATCTTCCACACATGTAGGACGTTCCTTCGACGCAAGCACGACAAGCACGGTCGGGGCCCCGTAGAACGGATCTGAATCGCTTCCCAGATATTTTGCATTCAATTCAGACAGATAATCTCTCGTCTCCTTATCCTGTACCACCACGATCTTCGGCGACTGCATACCCATCCCTGTAGGCGCGTAGGTTCCCGCCTCAAGGATCTTCTGCAGCTCATCCTCTTTGATCTGCTCCGGTTTGTATGCACGAATACTTCTTCTCTCTTTTAAGTCTTTCAATGTTGATTCCATGATCATTTCCTCCTTCATCTTAAAATCGCCGCCGCATATAGCGGGGCCGTCAAATTTTCAGCATCTTGGCTAATCCTCTCATCTGCCGTTCTGATTTCCGCTCTGTTCCAGACTGGCAAAAAACATCTCATAGAGATCATCCTCACCTTCCAGTTTCGGCGAATTTTCCCCTCCGCCGTTGGTGCTGCGCTTCATCGTCGCATAAAATTCATCTCCAGCCTGAATAACGTCCATAGGATAGATCTCATATCCCATCTCCCGGCAGACATGGCAGAAAGCCCCAAGCGAATCCTCCTCTTCCTTTGTCTTTAAAAATCTGCTTTTCAGTTCCTCATCATGCAGAGCCTTATTCTGCAGTTCGTCAAGCATCTCTACCGTATTCATCTTTCATCATCCTCTCGCGTTGTTGTAAATCCGGTACATATCCTCTTTGTCAAGTTTCTTGATGCAGCCGATGGTGCGTCTGCCGAAATGGCTGCATTTTTCTGCCAGCTCCCGCATCTGATCCTCACTTAGCTCAATCCCCATATCCCGGATGCTTACCGGCATATCAAGCGTTCGGTAAAAGGCTTCCATCGCTTCTATTCCCTTTACCGCGGTCAAAGTATCATCCGCTTCCGGCTCCACGCCCATGACATTGACCGCAAACTTTGCGAATCGCTCCGGCGCCGCGTCCATCACATAGCGCGCCCAGCTTCCCCAGACCGCTGCAAGTCCGGCTCCGTGAGCCACATCAAACATACCGCCGAGTTCATGCTCCAGCTGATGGCTGGCCCAGTCGCCGCCGTCTGTGCCGCATCCGGTCAGCCCATTGTGGGAAAGGCTTCCCGCCCACATTACCTCAGCTCTTGCATTGTAATTATCCGGTTCCTTCATCAGAATCTCTGCGTTCTTCATCACAGTCCTGATCAGGTGTTCACTGATACCGTCCGTCAGCTCCATGTTGTCGCAATGATTGAAATAGCGCTCCATTGTGTGCATCATAATATCCACGCACCCGCTTGCGGTCTGGTATTTCGGCAGCGTCATGGTCAGCTCCGGATCCATGACGGCAAATCTCGCTCTCCCGTAATTGCTGCTGTACCCCCGCTTGAGCCATCCGTTCTCATTTGTTATAACCGAAGAATCGCTCATCTCGGATCCTGCCGCCGCGATCGTCAGGATCACACCGATAGGAAGGCATCCCTCTGCAGTTCTTTTCCTGTCATAGAAATCCCATACGTCTCCTCCATTTGCCACGCCGTATCCGATTGCTTTGGCGGAATCGATCACACTGCCGCCTCCTACAGCAAGGATAAAATCCGCATTTTCCTTTTTACAGAGCTCGATTCCCTCATACACAAGAGACAGTCGGGGATTCGGCACGACTCCTCCCAGAGACACATAAGGGATCCCTGCATCGTCAAGAGACCGGTATATGCGCTCCAGCAGTCCACTTCTCACCACGCTGCCGCTTCCGTAGTGGACAAGCACTTTCCTGCATCCCTGCTCCGCCACAAGCTGTCCGGTCTGATCTTCTGTTCCCTTGCCGAAAACGACCCTGGTCGGCGCATAATACTGAAAATTCTCCATAAATTCTTCTCCTTACACAATTTCAATCTGGCACATCTTCATTGCCTCCGCCGCCTGTTCATGGCTCTGGGGCGTCACTCCTGCACAGCACGAGATATCAACCTCGATCGGCACTTCCGGAAGATATGCCTTCAAGAGCAGTGCATTGGAAATCACGCAGATATCAGTACACAGCCCCACCAGCGTGATCTTTTCGACCGGTTCCGCGGTATCATTTAACTGCTTTACGTATTCGCCCAGTTCCACGCTGCCGAACGTAGGCTTATCGATAATCCTTACCTCAGTTCTGCTCCGGAGAGCTTCTGCCACTTCCCCGTTGATCTGCCAGCCCGGCGTGTCTTTCACACAGTGTACGACCGGAAGATGTCTTCCCTCTGCGCTCTCAAGATAATTCTCCGCATGCGTATCTCTCGTAGCGATCACCTTTCCGTCAAACCTGCGGATCTTCTCCACGACATCCGGGACGATTGCAACGGCTTCTTTCGTGCCGAGAGATCCATCGATAAAATCCTTCTGCATATCTACAACTACAAGTATGTTCATTCTGCTTCTCCTTTCCTTAATTTCGCCTCACATTGCGCGCCATTATGATATCTTATCTGTATTTGAGATCATAATAGAAAATATACTGCTGCATCACTCCCGCGCAGCCCCTGTATCTCTCAAACGGAAAGCCGTCCGGATAGTGACGCTCAAGCACTTTCTTAATATGGGTATCCACCGGGAAAGCATCCATCTGGTGCAGGGCAAACAGGCAGATACAGTCAGCCACCTTTCCGCCGATACCGGAAAGCCTCATAAGTTCTGTGCGGGCTTCCGTGTATTCCATTTCTTTCAAGGCGTCCAGATCGATCTCTCCTCCGGCAATCATCTTCGCCGTCTGACAGATATATTTACTTCGGTATCCCAGTTTCAGTTCTCTTAACTCCTCTTCTGTCGCCTGTGAAAGTTTCTCAGCCCGTGGAAATGTATAATATATCCTGCCGTCCGGCGTCTCACGTCTCTCTCCGTACCTTTCGCCAAGCGTCCGGATCAAGCCTTTGATGCGGGGAATATTATTCTGCTGGGAGAGGATAAATGTAATGATCATCTCCCATGTATCCTGCCTGAGGATCCGGATACCGCCGCCAAACGCGGCAGCGCCTGTCAGATAATCATCGTCCCTGTCAATCTGATCTATATAATCCGAATAGGACACCGAAAGATCAAAATACTCTTTCCAGAATGTATCATATTCTTCCTGCGTACAGTACAGGATTGTCTTCCCGTATGCGTGTGTATGTGCATTTTCTTCTCTGCCTGCCGCCTCCGCCGGGTTTTCCCGGATCTTGATCTTCAGATACCGGCTGCCCGCCAGCAGTTCATATGTATCCTCCGAAACAGCATCCAGCCGGAAACACTGACCGGACTCACAGATCTGAGGGATGGAGAAACAATTATTCTCTATCGTAACCATGCTGTCTTCCACTTTCTATCAAACTTCTATCACGCTTTGATCCCTGCGCAGCAGGGCAGACCGATGCAATCAGTCTGGATTGCGTTCAATGCAATCATTATAGCACGATTCCCCCTCCTGAAAAAGTATGAAAAAGCCTCCGCTTATGTTATACTCATCCTATAAGGCTGTCCCATCCTTTAAATACAGCCGCAGAGCCCGGCCTGCAGAGAGGAGAATATATGGCAAGAAAGATCGAAGTCACAGACTATCGTCCCGAATGGGAGTCCATGTTTAAAGAAGAAGCAAAAAAGATTAAAAAGATACTCGGCAAAAACTGCATCGGGATCTATCACATTGGAAGTACGTCTGTCAAAAATATGGCTTCCAAGCCGATCATCGATATCATGCCGGTCGTAAAAGACCTTTCCCTTGTCGATGCACACAATAAAGGCAGCTATCGGCCTGATGTTCGGCATGGTTTTTGGCTCCATGGACAAAACAGATAGAAGCAGGCAGAAATAATCTCTGCCTGCTTCTATCTGTTTTCCGTCTATTCACCGCTGTTTCTCAGCGTCTGGTCTATGATGCTTCTCATAATATCCTCTGTCATCTGTCCGGGGACATAGCCGTATACATTTCCGTCCTTATCGATCATAAATGTGGTCGGGAACGCCGAAATCCCGTACTGGGTGAACATTTCCCCGTCTGTATCCATGAGCACCGGGTAGGTATATCCGTTTTCTTCCATAAAACCGGCAATCTCCTCCGCTGATCCTTCCTGACCGATCCCCGGTCCTGCGATCCCGAGTATAACAACTTCCGCATCCCCGCCCTGTGCCGAATATTCCTCATAGAGTTTCTGGATATCCGGCATCTCATTGCGGCACGGTCCGCACCAGGTCGCCCAGAAGTTGAGGAATATGACCTTGCCTTTATAATCCGCAAGACTGTGGGGATTTCCAAACTGATCCGTCAGCTCAAGATCGGACAGAGGAGCCGGCGTCAGCGTGCGTTCCGTATCATCCGCACTTCCCTGACTCTCCGTTTTGCCGCTCTCATCTGTATCCGTTTCACTCTGACCGCTCTCATTCTCTTCTCGTACTGTCTCCTGAGAGCTGTCCGACTGCACGGTAGAAAGATAGCCCGTGATATCATTCATCTTCCCGGTAAACATCAGCACTCCCATCAGGATCATCAGCACGCCGCCGATCTTGACCGTATAACGCACTGCTTTCATATGACGCCGGAAGAATCCCAGAAGCTGAGCCGTAAATATTCCCGCGGTCAAAAATGGAAGGATGAACCCCAAGGTATACACACCGATGAGCAGGAATCCAAGCGCACTCGTCTGAGCACTGCCTGCCATCAGCAGCACACTGGTGAGAGCCGGGCCAACGCACGGAGTCCAGGCAAAACTGAAAGTAAATCCCATGATGAGAGCCGTAACCGGCGACATCGTCATCTTCTCCAGCCGGAGAGGTATACGGTGTTCTCCGCCCAGCAGTTTAGAGCTACCAAACACGCCAAGCTGATACAGGCCGAAGAGAACGATCAGTATTCCCCCGATCCTGGCAAACAGCATCCTCTGCTCACTGAAAAAGCTGCCGGCCGCCGATGCGCCCAGACCGAGGATGAAAAAGGCCGCGCTGATCCCGATCGTAAAACACAGTACTCTGAAAAAGAGTCTTAACTTCTGGCGTTTTCCCGCTCCGGCATCAGATCCCGCGGCATCCGGCCTTCCATCCGAGCTGCCTGCGCTGTCCGTACCTGCTCCGACTCCGCCCGCCAGATATCCCAGATACAACGGTACAAGCGGAAGCACACAGGGCGAGAAAAAACTTAATAGTCCCTGAATAAATACTGTAACTGCCGATATACTGGTCTCTATAGAAAATCCCATACTATGTTCTCCTGTCTCATTCTGTAATTCAGGACGGTCTGTCCTGCCAGATTCAGGATACCATAATTTATAATATTTTACAGTGACATTGTCACTCTTTACATCAATTCTTTCTGATGCGTCGCATACAGATATTCATCGATCGTGTTCGTGATCCTGTCTTCGATCAGAGCCACAGGATCATTCTCCAGCAGCCCTTCACGTACTTTCGTGTACTGGATCGGCATAAACTGGCTCAGAAGATTCAGCGGTACACCCGTCGCGCGCAGATTGCTGATCAGACGCTCGGACGCTTTCTCGACCTCCGGCACCGGCATGTAATATCTGCACCGGTCAGAGAAGGAATACTTCCTCTTCAGTCGGATCTCCAATTCCGTTCCCTGATAATGTTTCTTCCAGTGTTTATCATCCTTCAGCATTGCCGCATCCAGAGTCTCTGCAAATCTGCTCGGTTCCGTATCCGTTCCGTAGAGCAGCTCTTTCTCAATATTTTCCAATGCGAACATGGCTTCTCTCATGGCAAACGTAAGCCCCGGACCTACCTTCAGGATTCCCACGCCATCCTCGATCAGTTCGCGCAGCTTGATCTTTGTCTGATAGTCTGTCGAATGACCTTCAAAAATCAATGTCGGGAAATCTTTGATGGACGCCGTCAGTTCTTTTGCTTTCTCCCGGTCATATTCCGTACAGCCGCTGTCCTTTTCTTCCACGCCCGGCTGTACAACGACGGCGATCACCCGGTTCCACACCTCATCGTCAAGTCCTGCCGCCTGAAATGCCTTTTCAAAGGTCTTCACCGTGTTCTTAAAATCTTCTACCTTCGTCACCTGCACGCCATTATCCTCGCCGCCTACAGCGCCGCCCGGGATCGGTACCTCGCTTCCGATGATATACACCGGAGGAATTGCATCAGGATCCCTCTCCAGCAGCTTTTTGTATGCCTCTTCCGCCACCTGCGCCAGACGGGCCCCGCGGCCTGCTATAATCTCATCCGACAGTCGCACGTCCGGATCATCACTATTTAATTTCATACTCGTATCAATGTGAATCTTTGTAAATCCCGCCCCTACATAATGGCGGATCAGCTCTTCCGCATCGGCCATCGCCTCCGGCTCGTCCTTACAGGCAAAAGTAAGCGGTCCGAGATGATCTCCTCCCAGGAATATCTTTTCCTTGTCAAACCCGTTCTTCTCTGCAATATCGAGGACAAATTCCTTAAAATCCGCAGGTTTCATTCCAGTATATCCGCCGTTCTGGTCACACTGATTCGCCGTACTCTCGATCAGCACGCAGGATCCGTCCGACATTCCCCTTTTCAGGGCGGCTTCGATCACATACCCGTTGGCGCTGCACACAGAATAGATCCCTACTTTTTTCCCCTGTTTCTGCAATTCAACAATTTTTTTCAGTGGATTCTGACGCATCGTGATTTCTCCTTTTTATTTTCATCCTAGCACTTTCATACAGGGGCTACTTTGGATTAATTAAACAATCGTTTGCATTTTTTAAGAAAGTAAAAAATGGAAAGGCAGAACGTCCCGTTCTGTGCTATACTGATAACAGAAATTCGGCGTGTACATAAGGCTGCGCCGGGAAAATCATAAAGAATCGAGGTTATTTTTATGCCATTAGTTACAACAAATGAAATGCTGAAAAAAGCCCAGGAAGGACATTACGCAGTGGGCGCATTCAACGTGGAGAACATGGAGATGGTTATGGCCGTGATCAAAGCTGCTGAAGAAATGCACGCTCCGGTCATCATGCAGACAACCCCGTCAACGATCAGATATGCGGGTCTGGATTACTACCTCGCTATGGTAAGAACAGCCGCGGAACGCGCAGATGTTCCGGTTGCGATGCACCTGGATCACGGCAACAGCTTTGAGCTGGCAATGCAGGCGCTGCGTACAGGGTACACTTCTATCATGATCGACGGTTCTCATGAATCTTTCGAGGAAAATATCGCTCTGACGCGCCGCGTAGTCGACGCCTGCGCACCGTCAGCCATCAGCGTTGAAGCCGAACTTGGAAAAGTCGGCGGCAAAGAGGACGACCTGGAGGCGGCGGATGATTCACCGTTTACAGATCCGCAGCAGGCAAAAGAGTTCGCAGAGCGCACACAGGTTAATTCCCTGGCAGTTGCCATCGGAACCGCTCACGGATTCTACAAAGGAATCCCGAAGCTTGATTTTGATCGACTCAGCGCGATCCGCGAAGTTGTTTCCATCCCGCTGATCCTTCATGGAGCTTCCGGTGTACCGGACGACGCAGTACGCGAGTCTATCAAACGCGGTATCTGCAAGGTAAATTATGCGACAGAATTAAGAGCTGCATTCAGCGACGGAGTAAAAGAATATCTGGCTGCTAATCCGGACGCATATGATCCGAAGAAATACAACGCAGTAGGTATGGAGCATGTAACGGCTCTTGTTAAAAAGAAAATTGATGTATGCGGATCTGAGGGGAAAGCCTGAAGAATATCAATCGCTTTATCCATTGATTTCTAAAACAGACACGTCAAAAAAATGCGCTGCATCCGGTATCCGGCTGCAGCGTATTTTTTTGAAACAGTTTATTTTCTTTTTTTGTTCTTTTCGTTCCGACTCATCTTCACAAGTGCGATAATATGCAGAACTCCAAAATAGATTCCGACCAGAGCCAGACATCCGCTGAAGATCTGAAGGCCTATCGAATACTTTTCCACATATGCATTCAGAACGATCAGGACTGCAAACAGAAGATACAGAAACGCCAGTACAATGATCCTGCCCTTTTCCTTGTTCTCCATAATGTACTGCAGCGCCGATACCCTCCGTTCAAAATCGACGTCCGTCACCGGATCCAGTTTCTTTAAGAATACCCTGCGAAATGCAAATTCCGCCAGCGCCATCATGATCGCCCACGCGATCACAGCCTGAAGCCATGACAGGAAAGTAGCCCAGAAAAGGATAGCCGCAAACAGAATGACTACGATTCTGTTCTTGTAGAACACGGCCGAGTTTTCATTGGCCTTGTCCACCAGATACCCTTTCCTGGTAACCATGTCGTAATAAATCGTACGGCCTTTCTTATCAGTATAAATATTTCTGCCGGACAGTCGTATCTTTTCCACCGGCTTATTTGCTTTTCTTTTACTCATTTCTGCCTTTCCACATCTTTCGTTTATTCCGTCTTCTTATCAAGCATCGGTGTTCCCATACAGTATGTCTGAACCACCTGATAATCACGGTCGAGCACAACAATATCCGCATCCATTCCGACTTTGATGGAACCTTTCCTGTCATCCACTCTCAGGCAGGCGGCAGGATTCTTCGTGCATGCGTTGATCGCGGTATCCACAGGCACCAGCGCATCCTCAATCAGGATCCGCAGTCCTTCATTGATATGCAGGGTAGATCCTGCAAGACCTTTGGACGAAGTCAGATGCGCGCTTCCGTCCGGATAAATCTCGATCTCATTTCCGCCGAAGATGAACTTTGATCCCACAGGAGATCCTTTTGCCATCAGCGCATCGCTCACCATCATTCCATAATGCGGTCCTTTCGCCTCAAAGAACTGATGGAGCGCAGCATAAGTCGAATGATTACCGTCGCAGATGATCTCGCCGTACATACTCTTTATCCGGTATGCCGCTCCCACCAGGCCGTTTGCCCTGTGATTAAACGGAGTCATTCCGTTATATACATGAGTCATGGATCTTGCTCCATGAGCGAACGCCTGATACGCTTCTTTGCTTGTAGCCGCGGAATGACCGATGCTGACTACCACTCCGTGTTCCGCACAGTAACGAGTCAGAGCGAAATCATCATCCTGTTCCGTCGCCATCGTAATATAGCGGATCAGACCGTCCGCCGCCTCCTGGTATTTCTTGAACTGCTCTACCGAAGGCTTCACGATATACTGTTCCGGCTGTGCACCTTTATACTTCATATCAAGGAAAGGTCCTTCGAAATGTATTCCAAGGATCTCTGCTCCAGTATAGCCGTCTCTCACAACTTTTGCAACATTTCTGAGTGCATTTGTAAGCACTTCCTCACTCTGCGTGATCGTGGTCGGCAGAAGAGCCGTCACCCCTTCACTCACAATATTTCTCACCCAATAGCGCAGGCCTTCTTCTTCTGCGTCATTCGTGTCAAATCCGTATGCGCCGTGACAGTGAAGATCAATAAATCCCGGCAGGATACGCCGCGCGCCATAGTCGACGTCAGCCGGCTTCTCGCCGTATTCATAAATATTTACGATTTTTCCGTCTTTCACCTCAATCTGCGCACCTAAAAACTGATCTGCAAGCCAGACTTTCTCACTTTGAATGATCATTGTATTTACCTCCTGTCCTTCTATTGTCTGCCGCCCTATTTACGGCTTTCTTTGCTTGATTTTTACATTTTATTAGTGTATAATTTAAAAAGTACAAATGAAATATGTACATTCAGGGGGGATAAAAGTATGATAAACAAAACAGTTGATAACAGCTTTCAACCTTATGGCACATTTTACGATGAACCGGTCGATGTAGAAAAAAACGGCCTGATGCGCCTTGAGATTACAGCCAGTTCAAAGAAACTGGACCATCTGTTTATTCTATCCTGTGATGCCTGTATTGAGTGTCCGCAGGGAACGGCTCGAATTCTCATCGCTGATCCTGATGATGCCAACGTTCTTAAATCGTTTCCCGTGCAGCACTATCTGAAGATTTCCGCCGGATTGCCGTTCAATCTGATCCCGCTGTGCGTTCCGCTCACCTGGAACCTTATTACCCCCATGGAACAGCAGCCCGAAAATGTTCCGCTCACTTCCCCGTATACCTATCAGCCGGTGTCCGCGCCATTTCATCTTCGCAGTATTATCGACTGCTGGTTTACACAACAGCCGGAATCATACCGGATTACTCGTCATGCCCACAGATCTTACGAACTCATTTATGTGTACGAAGGTTCTGCGGATATCACCCTGTCTTCCGGAAAATATTCTCTGCAGGCTCACGATCTGATCATTTACCATGCAGATACTGCTCAAATTGATCTTTCCCCGTCAACTTCTTACCTTACAACCGTATTTGACGTTAATCAGCGCAGATCCCTGCATATCCTGGATCATACATTCCACTGCACCAGCGAAATGCAGCAGATTCTGTGGAAACTGCTCATTGAAAGCTTCGAGCACTCTTACTATACCAGGACACTCATGGTATGCTATCTGCAGGAGACTCTCCTTTTGCTTATGCAGTTCTATGAAACTGTAAATCACGAGACTCTGCTAAGCGACAGTCAGCTCTCCAGAAACGACCTGCTTTCCGAAATCCTTGCGTATATGAATAAGCGGATTGCCGAGCCGGTCACTATAGAAGAAATCTGCCACGAATTCTACATATCCCGTTCTTCTCTTCAGGCGCTGTTCAAGACACATCTGAACACTTCGCCGAAGAATTATCTGCTCAATATCAAACTGCAGAAGAGCAAGGAACTGATCCGTGAAAACCAGTATACAATAAGCGAGATCGCCTACATGCTTGGTTTCAGTTCCATCCACTACTTTTCACGGCTCTTCAAAAAATATTTCAACACTACGCCAAGCGCATATCTCCGGAAAATTTCTGAAAACCAGAATAAACAAAACGGAGGAGCAAAGCGTCCGAACAATTAAGTGCGAAGACCGCTTAGCGGTCTTCTCTTTTACCCTCGTCTTATTCAGATACAATGTTCTGTATACTGTAACGGGAAATCTGTATCACCGTATTTTTGCTTACTTCCACATCGATCACATCATTTCTGACCTTGACGATCCTGCCATAGATCCCCCCGGCAAACATGATCCGCGCTCCTACTTTGATCCCTTCCTGAAGTTCCCGCATGGACTCACGATTCTTCTTCATATTGCGGGAAGAGATAAATGTAAGCACGATCGCACAGATGCCAATCAGCACACCTACTGTAACACAGCTCCAGATAATGACTTCTAAATTCATACTCTGTTTATCCTCCTTGCCAGAACATGGTTTGCCCCTGGGCAAACCATGTTTCCCTTTTCTGTCTGTTATTTTCTTGTATACGGATAGAGGGTAACGCCCTTCACCACTCTGTTGACCTCACCTGTCGGGCACGGGTTGTCCGGCGTAATGTCAAGAGAAAGAGATTTCAGCACAGCAAGCGTCTGTGCAAATAAAATATAATCCAGTCCGAGCAGCACGTTCTCATAAGCATCATCCAGGTCATATGAAACCGTATAATCAACCAGCGCTGCGACCTCATCATCCTGGCTTCTCATTACTGCCACGATCTTATTGCCTTTGCGCTGTCCGCTCATCTCTTTGACGAGATCCACCTCATATTGTCTTGTATACGGATCATCGCTGAGATATACAACTGTAAGGGTCGTATCGTCCACGATAGACTTGGGTCCGTGACGGAATCCCATCGGCGTATCGTACATCGTCACAACCCTTCCGGCTGTCAGTTCGAGCATTTTCAGCGCTGATTCCTGTGATGTACCCTTGAGCGTATTGCTTCCAAGGTAAACAATGCGTTTGAAATCATAGTCGTCTACGATCTGCTGAGCGATGCCATATTTGTTATCAAGGAAATTCTGGCCGGCAGCGCCGATCTTTCCGACTTCCTCAAGCACCTTGTCCAACTCGTTCAGATGGAAACAGAGATAGGTAGCAAGGTACATATTAGAATAGCTGGATGTCATGGCAAAACTCTGATCATGAGTCTCATCTGTCAGATTGATCGCGTAGCAGTTCTCCGTCGTCGCGGCACGTTTGGAGAGCGCGCCGTTCTTATTGCAGGTGACAAACAGATGATAGATATTGTCACACACTGCCTCCGCTGCATCTATTGCTCCTACAGATTCCGGAGAATTTCCGGAACGGCCGAAGCTGATCAGAAGAGTCGGCTTCGTGCGGGAGAGATATGCCTCCGGCGTAGCCACGATATCAGTTGTTCCATAAGATTTGACCTTATGGTTCAGAAGACCTGCCAGATGCGGGAAAAGTGCGTTTCCGACAAATTCGCTTGTTCCCGCTCCTGTCAGGATCACATCGAAGTCATCACATGTAATTACCTGATCGATAAATTTCTGAATTTCATCCTTGTGTTCTGCGATCTGCCGGCATGTCTTCTCCCATGTCGCAGGCTGCTGATAAATCTCAGTCAGTGTAAAGACCGCTGACTTTTCCTGCATTTTTTCCTGTCCAATCCCAAAAATCTCACTCATAATTTCTTCTCCTTTCATAACTCTTTCCTTATTGTAGAATATAAAATATACAGTTATCGCGGATAGTCTTTAAATTCCGTCGTCAGACCCTTCCTGCACCACCTGTTTGAATTCGTATTTAATCACCTGTTCTTTGCCAGTCTCTAACACAGAGTCTACCAGCCCGTCCAGATCATCCATGAATTTTCTTGACATTACGATCTCTACGAGCATCGGAAGATTCGTACCGGAAACGATACGGATGTTTTCCTTATCACGTCCGAGCTGAGCCGCGACATTAAAAGGCGTTCCTCCCATAAGATCTGTAAATATTATGATTCCTTCACAGTCTTTAAGATCATCTATTGCTTTTGTGATCTCCTTTGTCAGATCCTCAGTACTATAAGTCGGCAAAAAATCCACAGCGCGGTAAGCTTCCTGCTCTCCGGCAATAAGATTTACGGAACTCGTGATTCCAGTGCCGAAATTTGCATGTCCTGTAACTATTAACCCAATCATCATATCTCTCCTGTTCTTAACTGTTTAATGCCTGCATTTGCAGAGCATGTCTCATAATCTCATACATCTGCTTCGCTCAGATATTTTTCAACAACAGGCATATAAACTGCCTTTGGATGAAAACAGGATTTTGCACTCTGCATATATATAAGTGCATTTGTATTATCCCCCAGATAGGAATACTGTTTTGCAACCATAAACAGTATTACGCCCAGCGCAAACCCATAATAAAGTTTTGAATTAACGTCCTCAACCATCTTGTCGATCAGATCGCTCTTTTTATCCATCATTACCGAATAAGACTCCTCATTATAACGGATAAATTTTTCATCGCCGGTCTTTCTTATCGCCTCCAGCAGCCAGTCGGCATATTTCCTGTTTCCTTTAATCAGGAATGTGTGAAAATACGTCTCCAGAAAACTTTTTTTATCCGCCGGATCCGTATATTCCGTTTCGATCATATGGCGAAGCATTTCCTCAAACTTGTCTTCGTCCCGGGTAATATAGTATACCCTCAGCTTATACAGATCGCAGACATACTGGCCCAGAAGTCTGCGTGTCATCGACATATCCGCGATCCTCTCCACCATCTCACTGTCTTTCTTTTCAAGGCCTGTGTTCAGGCTGCGGAGCTGAAAACTCTTCATCCCCTGGAAAATCAAATATCCAATCAGCGCTATTGCTGCAATAAAAATTGTGATCGTACTCAAAAAGCCACCTGATTTCTCTCTGTAATAATATGAGGGGGGGATTAAAATCCCTCCCCTCACTGTTTTCGGCCCTCAGGCCGGTTTTGTTCATTTCAGGAAAATCTGCACTACGCTGACTTTCCATCCCATACCTGCCAAAAATTATTCAGGCATATTTACTTCAACGCCGGAATCCTGCAGTTCATTAACCACCGAATCCAGTGCGTCCCAAGCTTCCTGACCGGACTTTTCAGCCGGAGCAGGCTCAGGATACTCATACCACTCTACAAGCGGTGTATATCCGCCCGGAATTGTATTTCCGTCAGCATCCATAGCCTGTGAGTTACCTGTCCAGATACCGAACGCACATCCTACGATACCTACCACAAGGATAAGGATGATACATCTTACCGGTGTCCAGCCCTTCTTGATCAGAGCGTAGATTCCGAGTGTGATCAGCAGCGGAATCAGCTTAGGCAGTACGCCGTCCAGCAGTTCCTGAATATTGATCTGTGTTTCACCTACGATCATACGTACTGTTGTAGAGCCGTAGTTTGCGATCAGACCGCCTACTACGAAAATTCCAAGGATACTTGCAGCACGTGTAAACTCTTTCGCGTTTGACGTCAGCAGAGTAACCGCTTTAGTTCCAAGTCCGTAAGACCAGTACATAAGTCCGAAACGAACTACAAACTGAACTACGTTGAAGATGATCAGGAACAGGATCGCACCGATAATCTGGCCTTCCATAGCCATATTCGCAGTAAGACCTGCCGTGATCGGAACAAGTGTCAGCCAGAACAGCGCGTCACCGATACCGCCGAGAGGACCCGCCGCAGAAATACGTACGGAACGGATCGTCTTCGTATCAGCTTTGTTCTGCTCCAGTGAGAGAACAATACCCATTACAAATGTTACAAGGAACGGGTGCGTGTTCAGGAAATCAAGGTTGTGAGCCATAGAAGCTTTCAGGTCTTCTTTGTTCGTATGTATCTTCTGAAGACCCGGCAGCATGGACCACAGCCATCCACAAGCCTGCATTCTCTCATAGTTGAAAGATGCCTGTAAGAAACAGGACAGCCATACCATTTTGTTTAACGTCTTATTATCCAGCTTCGGAGCCGGAGTCAGATCCTGATATCTATCCGGAATATTATATGCCATCCTCGTCACCTCCTACATAACCGGCACCTGCGCCTGCATTCTGTTTGATCTTCGTCTGTGTCGTGAAGTCGTAGATTGCTATAGCAGCACCTACAAATGCACAGAGGATCAGAGTTGCTCCGGATGTAGCCGCATTAGCGCTGCAAAGCAGTGACATTGCGAATCCAGCCAGAAGGAATCCCCACATCTCTCCGGACATCATAACCTTCATAAGGATTGCAAATCCAACGAACTTCATTGCTCCGCCGGCTGCGTCCAGACCTGCCATTACCCATGAGAACTGGTAAGAGAAGTCCTGAAGAGCGTTACCAAGAGCGGAACCGCCGTACAGACCTGCTACTGCAAGGACACCGAACAGACATCCGAGTACTCCCATTTCGAGGAAGTTGATATTACGGATACCTTTTACGTCTGCGTTCTCCGCACACTTGTCAGCCCTGGCCATCATACCTGACATAAATGTAAATGTCAGAGTAACTGCGTACTGTCCGAATACTGCGAACGGAATAGCAAGACCAAGCGCTGCGCCGACGCCGTCTGCGGTCGCCTCCATATTAAGTGATACCGCGAAGATCGTTGCCATGATACCTCCGAGGATAGCATTTGGCGGCTGAGCTCCACCGATCGGCATACTTCCGATCTGGATGAGCTGGTATGCACCACCAACTACGATACCAAGCTCAAAGTTACCGAGGATAGCACCGATAATCGGGCAGGTAACGATAGGCTGGTACAGAGACTCTAAAAAGCTGAACTGGTCGATACCCATGATAAAGGCTACTACAAAGACCAGAATTGCCTGGATAATTGAAATCTCCATGTCTACTCCTTTCCTGTTTAACTAATAAAACCCTTTAACTAATAAAACATTTTTTACTTGAACAATTTGTCGATGCTTTCGGACGGTGTATCCGGAACACGTTTGATCTCGAGTTCCACACCCAGCTCCTGCAGCTTCTTGAATGCCGCAACATCGTCATCGTCCACGGCAACTGATGTTGCCACCTGACGCTTACCTTCAGACATGTGCATATTTCCGATATTTACTTTCTTGATCGGAACTCCGCCCTCGACAAGCTTAAGCACATCCTGTGGTGTTTCGCAGATAATTGCAATATGCTGATTTGCAGAAGCTTTGTGGATGATATTGATCGTCTTTTCGAGAGTGAAGAATCTTGTCTGTGCATATGACGGCGCAGCCATATTCATCAAACTCTGGCGGAACTCATCCCCGGCAACTTCATCGTTGGCGACAAGCAGAAGGTTTGCCCCTACCACACCACACCACTGTGTTGCCACCTGACCGTGAATCAGCCGATTGTCAATTCTCGTCAACCGAATATCTGGCATACTCGCATCCCCCTTTCTTTAAATATTTAGCATTCAGCGGACAGTTCAAAGCCCCTTTCCTCATGCTGTTCAACAAACCCTTTCCCAAACAACCGGGAAGTAAAATCTGCTTACATAGATTATTATAGCAGAATTTAACTTTATTAGTTTGCACTTTTTATGCATCCTCTTGCATTTTTGGTTATATAATTTTAATAAAAAAGTTATCGATTTTTCACAACTTTCTTGCAAATGTAACAACTCGCTCCCTCTCTGCCGGCTTTCCAGACCACTTTCGACAGAGAGGGAGTAATACAGCATATGATATCCTTAAAAAATTATGATATCAGTTACATTTCATATTCAGTCGATTTCACCGATCTTCTGAACAGTCAAATTGATCGCACTGTAGAAGAAGTTTCCGCCCTGACTGATCATCTCCAGTACATTCGGAACTGTATCCACCTGTATGATCTGTGAAAACGCCACGTTGGCCGCCTCCGATGAAGTGTGGAACGTATGCTGCACCACAGTACCTGACACCTGACTTCCCTGCTGCTGCAGATACAAAAGAACAGTAAGCGGAAAATCCGCTTTTTTCGCCGGTGACAGCGTTCCATGGAATGTCACGAAATAAAATCCCGGCTGGCTGATCACAACATCTGTACTATTATCAGCATGGCTTATGGCTGTACCATTCGTCACACCGTTCCGGTCAAAGACCAGCTTGCCGCCGGCAGTTCCCTGCTGAGGCGGATTTGAGAAAGTTGAGAGCAGCTGTAAAGTCCTGTCACATTCTTCGCAGGTACCTGTATCGCCTTTCGGGATCACAAAATCAAACACTGCACTATTCTCATCTCCGCTGTTCGTTACTGCCGCCGCAGTTCCCGGCTCACCCGTGGTCACTGTGCCGACACGTATAGTCGCCGCAGTTCCTGCAGCACCGTCCTCACCGTCTTCCCCATCCGATCCTGTCGGACCTGTCGGTCCTGTCGGTCCTGTTGCTCCTGTCGGGCCTGTTGCTCCACTCGGGCCGGTTGGGCCGGTTGCTCCGCTCGGACCTGTTGCCCCGCTCGGGCCCGTTGCTCCTGTCGGACCTGTTGCCCCGCTCGGACCTGTTGCTCCACTCGGGCCCGTTGCTCCACTCGGACCTGTTGCTCCTGTCGGCCCCGTTGCTCCACTCGGGCCTGTTGCCCCGCTCGGGCCTGTTGCTCCTGTCGGACCTGTTGCTCCGCTTGGACCGGTCGCTCCCGTCGGGCCGGTCGGGCCACTCGGGCCTGTTGCCCCCGTCGGACCTGTTGTTCCTGTCGGACCGGTAGGTCCTGTCGGGCCTGTCGCTCCTTCTCCGGGACCGGTTGCTCCTGTTGGGCCTGTTGCTCCTGTTGGGCCCGTTGCTCCCGTTGGGCCTGTTGCCCCCGTTGGGCCTGTTGCTCCACTCGGTCCAGTCGCTCCCGTCGGGCCCGTTGCTCCTGTCGGACCAGTTACGCCGGTACAGCAGCACGGCCGCGGCGGACACGGACGGTACCCAAACGGCGTCCAGCCGCAGCGTTCCTGACTCTGTGCCGCGCTGTCATTATCCTGACAGTCTCTCGACTGCTTCTGTATCTCATCAGACTTTGCTTCATCTGCCGCTTTTTTTCTAAACCATATCATAATTGCAAACCTCCTTTCATAATCAATATATGTTGGGAGTTATTTTTTTGTTTGCATTGATGATATCCGAACGTAGTTTTACTCAGCCTTCTGCTCAAAATATTTTTTATTGCTGAGATAATACGGCGACTCGGGTTTAAAACTGCCCGCCAGTTCATTATACCTTTCTGCCTCTTTCTGATCCCCAAGCCTGTCATAACAGACGCACAGACTGACGGCAGGCAGAAAGCCATAACAGTCCTCTTCTACAAACGCTCCTGTCTCGGGCGCCTTTTTTGCATTCAGCGCCTGCTTATACCAGAAGACCGCCTGTTCATACTTCTCTCTATCCAGAAAATGTCTTCCCAGATCGCAGCACACCTCGCCGCGGGGTATGTCATACTCAAAAGCGCACAGTAAAGAATGAAGGGCTTTCTGTTCTTCACCCATGCCATAATAGCAGACTGCCAACTGACGCGCCGCGTCAATTTTATTTTCTTTCCAGCCGTCCGGACGTGCAAGGAACCTGTTTAAAATTTCGGCGCCTTTATCATACTTCTCGTGGAACATCAGCTCTCTCCCATAATAATAGAGTGCTCTGCTGTCAAAATATTCCCCGCTTTTCTCCATCTTTTCGTAAATCCTGAGATTTCTCTCTCCGCCGCCTTCTTTTACTCTCAGCTTTCTGTGCTCTACCGGTATATCCGAATAATATATTTTTCCTGACGGCTGTATCACTTCATGCACTTTCCCCCTAAAGAGAAATCCTGCGTCCTTTTTCACAATTCTTTCTCTATAATAGAAAAATGAAGCTTTGCCGTTTTCATCAAATGCAGTGATATACGGCATCATGATCACATCTTCATCGGAAATCCGCTCTTTCATCTCCATAAATTTACCGGCCTCTTCCGCAGGAATCACATCGTCCGCATCCAGCCACATCAGATAGCTCATCCGCCCTTTTTCAAAAGCATAATTTCTTGCGGCCGCGAAGTCGTCAATCCATACAAAATCATAGATCTTGTCTGTATACGCAGCCGCCACTTCCTTTGTCCTGTCCCTTGAGCCTGTATCTACTATTATAATTTCATCCACGAGTTTCCTCACACTATCCAGACATCTTCCCAGAACTTCTTCCTCATCCCGCACGATCATACACAGACTGATTGTGATCATTCAGCTTCACTCTCCGGATTCTATATCGTTTTTCACTATATCTCAGTCTATGCAGGAAAATTTCAGGTGTTCATTAATCTATGTGTTCATTACTTTCAGAATCTGCCGCTTGCCGGGCAAATATCCACTCATGCAGGCATGGCGGCTGCTTGCCGGGCTTATTGCGCAAAAAAGGCAGAGAATTGTTCCTCTCGGGAATTCTCTGCCTTCATTTTCAATCTATTCTGTTACTGCCCATATACAACATTTATATACAGACATACGGATAAAAGCAAATTAGATTCTTGCCACTCCGCTCTTTCTTGCAGCCTCAGCTGTTGCCTTTGCCACAGCGTCTTTTACACGCGGATCAAATGCTGCCGGAAGGATGTATTCCGGATTCAGTTCTTCGTCGCTTACCAGCCCTGCAATTGCATAAGCTGCTGCAACTTTCATCTCGTCGTTGATATCAGATGCGCGCACATCCAGAGCTCCGCGGAAGATACCTGGGAAGCAAAGCACGTTATTTACCTGATTCGGGAAATCGCTTCTTCCGGTGGATACGACTGCTGCTCCTGCTGCTTTCGCCTCATCCGGGAAGATCTCCGGCGTCGGGTTCGCACACGCGAAGATGATCGGATCTTTTGCCATGCTACGCACCATATCCTGTGTCAGTGTGCCCGGTGCGGATACTCCGATAAATACATCAGCGCCTTTGATCACCTCTGCGAGAGTTCCTTTCTCATGGTTAAAGTTTGTGATCTTAGCCATCTCTTCCTTGATCGGGTTCAGATAATCTCTTCCCTCATAGATTGCTCCGTGACGGTCTGTCATAATAACGTTTTTAAGACCCATGGACATAAGCAGTCTGATAATGGCGATACCTGCAGCGCCTGCGCCGGAAGTTACGATCTTGATATCCTCGATCTTCTTGCCGACAATCTTCAGCGCGTTGATCATACCGGCAAGTGTGATCACTGCCGTACCATGCTGGTCATCATGGAATACCGGAATGTCACAGCACTCTTTCAGACGTTTCTCGATCTCAAAACATCTCGGAGCCGCGATGTCCTCCAGATTAATTCCTCCGAAGCTTCCTGCGAAAAGACTTACGGCTTTTACGATCTCATCTACATCTTTTGATCTGACACAGAGCGGAATCGCATCTACATCACCGAACTCTTTAAACAGAACACATTTACCTTCCATAACCGGCATACCGGCTTCCGGTCCGATATCTCCAAGGCCCAGCACTGCTGTTCCGTCTGTAACGACTGCCACTGTATTCCAGCGTCTTGTCAGATCAAAACTCTTGCTTGGATCTTTCTGTATCTCCAGGCAGGGCTGTGCAACTCCCGGTGTATAGGCAAGGCTCAGTGCCTCTTTGGAATCCACCGCTGCACGGCTTTTAATCTCGATTTTACCTTTCAGTTCATAGTGCATTTTTAATGATTCTTTTGCGTAGTCCATAACTGCCTCCTGTTGTTTATTCTATTGAAAGCATACAAATGTAATCCGATGTACCTTCTGAGGATACAGATATACTTTTGTATTTTATACACTCCGCTTATATTATACTTCTTTTTTTGCCATATGGCATTATTTTTTTCAAAACAAACACATTTTTTTGTTTTTTTATGCACATCGCAAGTCAAAATATGTATTTTTATGCATTTTATCATGCATATATGCATAAATTTTATTTTTATAAATTTCTTCTTGCATAATTATAAGTTCTGGTGTATAGTAATCTGTAGCTTGTCACAGCGATAAAATCAACAGAAACCGCTTTCGGAAATTTGGACGGCAAAATTAATAAAAATACATTCAGGAGGATATAAAAATGAGTAAAGAAAAAGTAGTTTTAGCATATTCAGGCGGACTTGACACAACAGCGATTATTCCGTGGCTGAAAGAGACATTTGGTTATGACGTAATCTGCTGCTGTATCGACTGCGGACAGGGCGAGGAGCTTGACGGACTCGACGAGAGGGCAAAACTCTCCGGAGCTTCCAAATTATATATCGAAAATATTGTTGACGAATTTGCCGAGGATTTCATCATGCCGTGCGTAAAAGCAGGCGCTGTATACGAGAACGCATATCTGCTCGGAACTTCCATGGCACGTCCTGCCATCGCAAAGAAACTGGTTGAGATTGCACGTAAGGAAGGCGCTGTTGCCATCTGCCACGGCGCTACAGGAAAAGGGAACGACCAGATCCGTTTCGAGCTTGGCATCAAGGCTCTCGCTCCGGACATCAAGATCATTGCTCCGTGGCGTATGACAGATCTCTGGACAATGCAGTCCCGTGAAGATGAGATCGAATACTGCAAATCACACGGCATCGATCTTCCGTTCGACACAAAACACAGCTACAGCCGTGACCGTAACCTGTGGCATATCAGCCATGAGGGTCTGGAGCTGGAAGATCCGTCTGTAGAACCGAATTATGACGATCTCCTTGTACTTACAGTACCGCCGCAGAAAGCTCCGGACGAGCCGGAATATGTGACAATGACATTCGAGGCAGGCGTTCCGAAAACAATCAACGGCAAAGAAATGAAAGTAGCCGACATCATCAAAGAGCTCAACACACTGGGCGGAAAACACGGCATCGGCATCATTGATATCGTGGAGAACCGTGTAGTAGGTATGAAATCCCGCGGCGTATACGAGACACCGGGCGGAACGATCCTGATGGCCGCTCATCAGCAGCTGGAAGAGCTGATCCTCGACCGCGCTACATATGAAGTGAAGAAAGAAATGGGCAATAAGCTTGCTCAGGTCGTATATGAGGGAAAATGGTTCACACCGCTCTGCGAAGCGATCCGCGCATTTGTTGATGTGACACAGCAGTATGTGACTGGCGAAGTAAAATTCAAACTGTACAAAGGAAACATCATCAAAGCCGGCGAGACTTCCCCGTACTCCCTGTACAGTGAGTCACTGGCAAGCTTCACAACAGGCGATATGTATGACCACCACGACGCAGACGGATTTATCACACTGTTCGGCCTGCCGCTGAAGGTCCGCGCCATGAAGATGCAGGAGCTCTCAAAAGAGAATCAGAAATAGAAAAGTTAAGAGAAAAAGACGGAAACCGGGAAACCGGAATCCGTCTTTTTTCATTTTATACAGCTCTTTCTTCGGAAATGAAGCTTACTGGTTTTCTTTTTCATATATGCGTATCAGCTTCTGAAATTCCTCGTTGTCCCGCAGAAATGCATAATCCTTTCCCGTTTTCATCTCTGCCAGCAGCCCCGGCAGTATTTTCTCCGCATAAGTCTCCATCGCTTTGTCATACTTTCTTCCGAAATTTTCTTTCCCGTATAAATGGCAGTAAAACGCAGACTCCGACATATGCTGGGGCTCCGTCAGCATCCGGAGCATTTCCCGGATATATGCAATACTCTTTTCTACGTCTTTCTTCTTTAACGCCAGATCCATCGGCAGGAGCAGGGGACTGTAACCCCATTGGTCATACAACAGAGCGGTCTGTTCCCCGGCAGACGCGATCTTTTCCGCCCGTTCCATATCCCCCTCCTCAAAAGCAATATTCATCAGCATGGACAGCACGATGCTGAGATCGTTAAGCACATCTGTGAGTTTCCGTTCCAGCAGCACCGCCGCCTCATCATGTTTCTCCTGTGCAAGCAGAAGACGTGCATTGAGGATTCTCTTATCTGCCTGCTGCTTCGGCAGGGAATCGAGCATCTTTTGGGCTTTCTCATACTCTTTCTTCATTATATATTCGCTCGCCAGCATATAAGCGGCGGCATTTTTCACCTGTTCGTCCCCGCTGCATTCGGTCACGCGTTCATACCATGAATATATCTTCTCTTCATATTTTTCTCTGTCTGTACTCCAGCCGCCGGACATCATCAGTAATCCCTGCACCATAGAAGCCATCATATGGATCAGTTTCCCGCAGTTCGGATACTCCCGCACCTTCTGTTCCGCCGCGTCAAATGCCATCTCCAGGCCCTGCTCCTCCATGATCGCTACAATCTTGTTACATATCTCTGCGATCTCATTGTCGGAGAGTTCCTCCTGAAAACAGAGAAGTGTATTGACGTCAGTATTGAGGAGACGCGCCAGAGCAGGCAGTATTGCGATATCAGGATAACTGCTGCCTCTCTCCCACTTATTGACCGCCGGTGCGGATACACCAAGACGCTGTGCCACCTGCTCCTGTGTAAGTCCCTGTTCTTTTCTCTTCCTGCGTATCACTTCACCCACCGGCATATCTGTATCCTCCTCATCAATTTTCCTGTTATGCATATTTCATCTTATACATATTCTTCCTGCACACATTATACCAGTTTACATATGCCCCTCACAACTGAACCTTTTTCACAAATACAGACAAAAAAGTAACCGGCAGTTAATAAGAATAACTGCCGGCTTAGCCTCTACATCGCCGTATACACCCACAGATTGTTGATCTGGTACTCCAGCCTGCTGTAATCCCACAGCTTCTCACTGCGCACCCGGCTGTTCGGATCGTTTACCCGGATCTTCCCGTCTTCGACTCCGGTCAGTACGATAAAGTGTCCGGTCGTTGTAAAATCTCCCGGTCTCATGCTGCATATGATCGGATGACCGTTTTCCAGAGCGGAAAAGACTGCATCCTCGCTCAGGCCCAGCTCTTCCCCGTGGATTCCAAACTGCTGCGCGCCGTCCGTCATCAATGTCCAGCTAGTGCCGGAATCTCCCGCATAATATCCGTTCTCAGCGGAAAACTGCGCCACCTTATACGGCGTTATAGTATTGTCGCCTGTCAGTCCAGACGCCACCATGGCGATTGCCGTCGGCCCGCATCCGTTGACAGCGATCATGTCATCCGAATAAAGCGCATATCCCCATCGTTCATCCCACTGAAGGAGCAGAGGAATCTGACCTTGTACTACTTCACCAACTGTGTCCGCCGGCGGTGTATCTTTCTTTTCCGGATAATCAAAAACAAAATCCACTGTCTCCTCATTGTTTTTCAACAGTTCAATCAGCTGTTCCGGGTACTGATCTTTATTCGCCATCACTTCTCTCACTTTCGGGTTGAACAGAGCCCTTACTGCCAGACTGCTCTTTCCGCTGATCATATCTTTTGCCCAAAGAACCGCCATAATCATCGGTATGGTAATCGCGATACAGAGAATACTTTTCAGAATTCTGTGCCTTCTCCTCCGCCTTCTCCTTTTTCCGCGTTTTTTAGACCTGCCGCCTCCTGTATATCGGCTTTCCTCATATCTGTTTACTTTATATCTGTTCCCCCTGTATCCGCTCTCGCTTTCCCAGTCCTCCCACATAAGGGCATCTCCTCCTTTTCTATAAGAAGATGATACCCGTATTTTCCGGCAAACTTTTAGAATAAATTCTTAAGATTCATCGACTGATTTTTTAAAAAAATATTAGCGCCGGCATATACCGGCGCCAGATCACATCTATTTAATCTTCCCTGTCATTGGTAAGATTCAGCCTGTCAAAGATATAGAACATCAGTCCCATGAGCATGCCTACCACACAGGCAAGCACCATTCCCGTAAGCTGAATACTTCCGAACTGTACCGTGATACCGGACAGGCCGACTACAAAGATAACAGAAGTCATAGCCATATTTCTGGATCTGTTATAGTCCACCTGTGACTCTACCAGAATGCGGATACCCGATGTACCGATCATACCGTACAGCAAGAACGAAATGCCGCCGATAACAGGTCCCGGGATCGTATTGATCAGTGTTGTCATCTTTCCGATAAAGGAGCAGATGATGGACAGCACTGCCGCCCCGCCGATCACATACACGCTGTAGACCTTTGTCATCGCCATGACTCCGATATTCTCTCCGTATGTCGTCGTCGGAACAGAACCGATCAGACCGGAGAGCATACTGGAAAAGTTATCAGCAAAGAGGGAGCGGTGGAGCCCCGGATCTTTTAAGAGATCTCTGCCTACGATCTTGCTGGTCACGATCTGATGGCCGATATGCTCTGATGTAATAACAAGCAATACCGGAATAATGATCACGATCGCCTCCCACTTAAATTTCGGCGTAGAAAAGTTCGGGATTGAAAAGAGCGGTGCTGCTGCAACCTGCGAAAAATCCACAATGCCGCAGGCAAGGGCTGCTATATAGCCGGCAATAATAGCGATCAGGATCGGAATAACCGACAAAAAGCCGCGGAATAAAACAGAACCAAGCACAGCCACCAGAAGTGTTACGAGAAATACGATCACATTTTTTACATCGATCACTTCATCCGTAAGTCCCGCATTAGACGCCGCTGTTCCTGCAAGTTCCAGCCCGATCAGGGCTACAACAGGGCCCATTGCCGCAGGCGGCAGCACTACATCGATCCAGTCAGATCCGAATTTGTAGATTAATACAGCCAATATACATCCAAGGAATCCCACTACAACGAATCCGCCCAGTGCGTATTCATAGCCCCATTTTGAGATAACCACTCCAGCCGGCGCCAGAAAAGCAAAACTGGATCCCAGATATGCCGGTGCTCTTCCTTTTGTGATCAGGATAAAGAGAAGTGTGCCGATCCCATTCATAAAAAGCACGACCGCAGGGTTAATGCCGAATACAAACGGCACCAGCACGGACGCGCCGAACATCGCAAACATATGCTGGATGCTCAGGGGCACCAGCATTTTAAAGGGTACTTTCTCTTCCACCTGAATGATTCTTTTGTTTTCCATGTAAGTCCTCCTGTTCTCTCATTCTCATCAGTAACCTTTTCCATTCTATCATACTATCAGATGAAAGGAAACGCCAAATGGCACACCTCATTTATAACCCTCGCTGCATTCTCATATGCGATCTTATCGATCTGACGCGGTGTAATCCCCTCTCTCCTCATCGCTTCCCATACACGATCCATATCCTGGACGCCCTGTATGCCCGCCGGCAGAGAATCCGGATCAAACCCGTCAAAATCCGATCCCAGGGCCACCGAATCCTCTCCGGATTTCCGGATCATCCAAGCCGCATGAGCTGCGATATCATCCGGATCTGCAACGCCCTCTTCTCTTAGAAATGCAGAATAGAAATTAATACCGGCCAGTCCGCCGTTATTTCCCAGAGCCCGCAGCATCTCATCACTTAAGTTACGGGGATGGGCACACAGACTTCGGGCATTTGAGTGGGAAGCCACAATCGGCGTACGGCTGCACCGGATGCAATCCCAAAAACCGCCGTCGGACAGATGGGATACGTCGATGAGCATTCCCATATCATTCATCCTTTCCACCACTTCTTTTCCAAAATGGGTAAGCCCCTTTTCCATGACAGACCTGTTTCTGCTGTTGGGATATCCGATGCAGTTCTCATAATTCCAGGTCAGCGTGATAAGACGGACATCGCGCTCATACAGATCATCCAGCCTTTCCAGATCCCCGTCCAGCACTCCGCCTTCCTCTACTGTCAGGATTCCGGCTGTATTTCTTCCGTTTTCCGCTTCATAGACCAGGCATCCCGGAAAACTCCGTGGAGATGAAGCCTGCTGATGCGCATATTCCAGCATTTCCTGCACCGCCCTGTAGGCACTGTTCCAGTTGTACGCTCTCCTTTCTCCCGGATACGCCGCGCCATTTCCGGGATATACAGCTCCATTTTCCGGATACTCTGCTGCATTTACATAGCATGCAAAGAATTGTGCCGCCGCTCCTCCCCGGCTCAGCCGTTCGATGTCTACACACAAATCATTCTTCAGCATGCCCTGCTGACTGCCCTGATTTTTCATTTTCCCTGAGCAGCGCCGGTCATCCTCCGCCTTCTGCAGCTCACTTAACGTATCACAGTGCATATCGATCCATCTCATATTTTTTTCCTCCGATTCGGAAATCATTTCATTTCATACTATGTATATTTTTCCAGTTTCTTACATACTCTATCATACATCATTACATGTACACTGTCCAAAAAGGAGTTATATATGGAACCCAGAATCGGTATCGTCACCTGCGGCTTTACACAGGACCGCCAGTTTGTCACTAATCCGTATATCCAGTCCGTCCGGTACGCGAAAGGAATTCCTATCATCCTTCCCCTTGTCCGCAGCGATCATCTGCTGGACGAGTACGCAAGACTCTGCGACGGATTTCTCTTCTGCGGCGGCGGTGACATCACTCCTCTCTTATTCGGGGAAGAGCCGCGTGAAGGAAACGGAAATACTGACATCACTGTAGACCTCTTTCAGATCCGTCTAATGAAGCGGATTCTCGCCTCCGGGAAACCTGTGTTCGCCATCTGCCGGGGGATGCAGATCCTGAATGTGGCATGCGGAGGCACCATCTGGCAGGACATGTCTCTGATTCCCGGAGAAGTCCTGGATCATATGCAGCAGTCCGCCAGACGAAGCGAAGTCAGCCACCGGATCCGAACGGAACGGGGAAGTCTGCTGAAAAAATGTATCGGATCCTGCCTGTTCGTAAACAGTTTTCACCACCAGGCGGTCAATATGCCTGGAAAAGATATCCGCGTAAGCGCCCGCGCCCAGGATCATACGATCGAAGCCATAGAGCTGATCTCCCATCCGTTTGCCATAGGCGTACAGTGGCATCCGGAATGCATGTACCGTGTATCTCCGGAGATGCGGGAACTTTTTCACGAATTTGTCTTTAGTTCACTCATAAACTCCGGACACGCCGGACATACTAACCTCTGAGATCATATTTATTAAGGAGGGACCAACCATGTCAGAAATATCAATTCTTGATCTTCAGAACCTTCGCCATCTCATCGGCGGATATTCAACCACACACTGCAAGATGACGGATTACGCGTCAAAAACCGAAGATCCGGAGATCAAAAAACTGTTCCAGGATGCAGCGGACTCCGCGATGAAGAACAAACAGGAACTGATGAAATTTCTGTAAATCTGAAGATACGATGATAACAGTCTATCGCATGAGACGCCGAAACAGAGAAAAAAGAATACAGAGAGGTATAATAATGGACGAAAAAACAATGGTAGCCGACGCCCTTGTCGGCATAAACGGAGAACTGAAAATGTTCGGGGATATGATCCCTCAGACAGAGAACAAAGAACTGAAACAATGTCTGAAACAGATGCGCAATCAGTGCGAGATGTCACAGGAGAAGATGTATGACGCGGCCCGGGAGCGGAGCTATTATGTTCCGGCCGAGAAGGCAACTCAGCAGGAAATCGATCATGTGAAATCTATCGTGCAGGCCAACTAACGGGCAATACGGATAAGGATCATAAACAGGAATCGGGAACACAGACAGACTTCTCATCTGACTATGTTCCCGTTTGATTTTATCTCATTAATTGTCGTTTCAGAATCCACTCCACCGCTTTCGCCGCCCCGTCACAGGCATTGCTGGCCGTCACATGATCTGCCTGCTTTTTCAGCTCTTCTACCGCATTTCCCATTGCGATCTTCAGTCCTGCCGCTTCGAACATGGACAGATCGTTCTCTCCGTCTCCGATGCAGGCGATCTCCTCTTTTCTGATTCCCAGATGCCGCGCAAGTTCCGCAATCGCCCGTCCTTTCGATGCGTCTTTTGAATAGACTTCCACATAAATACCGGTATATGCGGCTCTAAGATCAGGATACCGCTCCAATACAGATCGTACCTCCTGCTTTGCGCGCGGAGAAAGAAAATAGAACTGAAACTCCTCGACTTCATGTCCGCCTCTTCTGATAAACTCCTCCATACTCCTGACGCAATATACTCCTCTTGCGTCCTTTCCGTATATCAGCTGGCCTGCCATCGTAAGGGCACGCCCCTGCAGGAGATATCTATGCCTGATATGAGAGGCGATCCCCAGACGTAACTTTCCGCACTCTTTAAGAAGCGGCAGAGTATCTTTCTCCGGCACCGGTGCGCAAAATAGCTCTTTTCTCTCCTTGATATCCGTCACGCAGGCGCCGTTGGAACTGACCACATACCGGAATAAGCCTCTGTTTTTCTCCTCCTCCAAAGCGCCCGTGGCAAAGATCGTTCCCTCCGCCAGTCTGTGGGGTATACACTCCAGATTCCTGCCGGTTGTGGGAACTATGATAATGCCTCTGTCCGCCGCTTTTCTGAGAGCTCCCAGCGTTACGTCGGTCATACGGCTCCTCCTGTCAAGACATGTTCCGTCCATATCCACTGCGAGTAATTTTATCATGCTCTTACTCCCGCGATCTCCCGTGCTACATAGACTCCGCTGGCGGAAGCGTGCGACAGAGAATGTGTCACCCCGCTGCCGTCGCCGATCACATAAAGACCTTTGTGAACCGTCTCCAGATGTTCATCCAGTTTCACTTCCATGTTATAAAACTTCACTTCCACACCGTAGAGAAGCGTATCATCATTGGCAGTACCAGGCGCGATCTTGTCAAGCGCATATATCATCTCAATGATACCGTCAAGAATACGCTTTGGCAGAACAAGGCTTAAATCTCCCGGCGACGCAGATAAAGTAGGACGCACAAATCCTTCCTCAATTCGCTTCGCGGTGCTTCTCCTGCCGCGGATCAGATCACCGAATCTCTGAACAAGCACTCCTCCTCCCAACATATTAGACAGCCGTGCGATACTCTCGCCGTACCCGTTGCTGTCCTTGAAAGGCTCGGAGAAATGCTTCTCTACAAGGAGCGCAAAATTTGTATTCTCCGTCTGCTTTGCCGGATCCTCATAGCTGTGTCCGTTCACGGTCACGATCCCGTTGGTATTCTCATTTACAACGATCCCGTACGGGTTCATACAGAATGTGCGTACCTTGTCCTCAAACTTCTCCGTCCGGTATACGATCTTGCTCTCGTAGAGTTCATCCGTAAGATGGGAAAATATCACCGCCGGAATCTCTACCCTGACGCCGATGTCCACACGGTTCGATTTTGTGGGAATATCCAGACCCTGACAGATCTTCTCCATCCATTTGCTTCCGCTTCTTCCTACGGATACAATACATTTCTCACATTCATCCTCCTGATCACCGCTCAGGACTCTGTAACCGCCGTCCACGATCTCCAGATTATCCACATGACAGTTAAAACGGAATTCCACTTTATCCTTCAGCTCGTTATAAAGATTCTCAAGAACAACATAGTTGATATCCGTTCCCAGATGCCGGACAGATGCATCCAGAAGCTTTAACTTGTTCTGCATGCAAAGCTTCTTGAACTTAGTGCCGGCCGTAGAATACATCTTCGTGCCTTCCCCGCCGTATCTGACATTGATCTCATCCACATAGTTCATCAGGTCAATTGCAGTTTCTTTGCCGATATACTCGTAAAGCGTACCGCCAAAATCATTTGTAATATTATATTTTCCGTCCGAAAATGCCCCCGCTCCGCCGAATCCGCTCATGATCGCACATGTTTTACAGTTGATACAGCTCTTTACTTTCTTCCCGTCAATGGGGCATCTTCTCTTCTCCAGCGGATTCCCCGCTTCAAACACGGCCACCTTCAACTCCGGAGCCTTCTTCACCAGCTCATACGCGGCAAAAATCCCTCCGGGGCCCGCTCCGATTATGATCACGTCATATCTGCTCATTCTTCCTGATCCTCCTATGAATATTTTCCCTCAGTTTATATAATTTACTCTCCGTTTCACTCAACTCGCCACAGTCAGATAAAAATATAACCGTTCAAACAGTTCCATAGCTGAACTGTTACATAAAAACTGCCGTTCCACTCCTCTGTACAAGGATCCTGGAACGGCAGCTGCTCTACATCCTGATCAGGTAAGATTACTCAGCTTCTGAAAACTGATCTTTTCCTACTCCACACAGCGGACAGAGGAAATCTTCTGGAACATCTTCCCATTTTGTGCCCGGCTCGATACCGTTATCCGGATCGCCTACCGCCTCGTCGTAAATATATCCACATACATCACATACATATTTTTTCATTGTTCTTTACCTCCTGGGATATTATGGTTATTTTGATTTTATCTGTAGCTGTGGAGAAAATCTCCTTAATCATAATAGCATACACCTGTGCGTTTTTCAAGTTTGTTCATTCTCAAACGTCCGCCATAACGGTGCTGTATTGCCCCGGCGACCACGCTCGCGCTCGGAGCATAGCACAGCGGACACATAAAGCCGCAAAGAACGCGGCTTAAGTGCCGGCGCTCTGCTACGGGTCTTCGTGACAACACAGCACCGTTATGGCTGGATATCGAGACACGTCTGAACAGCAGCCTAAGAATCAGACAGCCATTTTCTTACTGTATCTATATCGGCACCAACTGCCCGTGCGATCTGTTCCGGAGGCATATTCATCTGTTGCAGATTTCTTGCTGTAAGCCGCTGGTTCTCGGCACGTCCTTCTGTTATCCCGGCACTATGTCCGTCTGCCCAGGCCTCCTCCCGTTCCTGCCTCATATGCTTTTCCTGATCGTATTCGAATATACTCATTCCGTTTGCCGTCCTTATAAGACCAGGATTTTTCGCTCTCTCGATCTCTTCCTCCGACACTCCCGCTATATGGGAGATATCTTCCTCGCTCATTCCGTTCTCGAGCATCTTTTTGATCATGGATAAGCGGGCGTCCTCCCAGGCATCCTCTCGCTCCTGTCTCATATGCTTTTCCTGGTCATATTCAAATATACTCATTTCCTTCGCCTCCGCTCTGTGCTTCTCCAGAAAGTCCTTCAGCACGCCCTCCGCGATACACTCCCGGATCGCCCGCTCAACTGCGTCCGCAAGATCCATCTCTTCTGCATACTCCCGGACTTTATCAGTGTAGATGGCATATTCTCTGAGCGTCCTGCAGGCTTCCTTCAGCTTCCGATTGTGTTTTCCTGAGATGTTCAGCATCACCGCCGTCAGCTCCAGCCCTGCACGGGAGTCGGGGTCCTCTGTCTTATAATACATGTCAGACAGATTCAAGGGCGTCCGGTCGGGAAGGTTCTCTTTCCCATTATAGAAGATAAGGAACTCCGGCGGCGGGATCCGGATCATCTTTGTTCCGTACAGGTTCTCGTTCCGCGTCATCCTTGAATACAGCTTTGAAATGTAGATCAGGAACCTTAAGGGCAGGTTCGGGTTATAGGTGGACTGATGCTCATACAGGGAGAGATGACCGTCGATCAGGAAAGAAACGTCGTTCTTTACCGTCATGTAGATCGCATTCTCCAGGGTGTTGATCTCCAGGATTTCCGGATCGGTATAGTGTTTTCCGCTTACTGCGTTGTACAGTTCCAGCAGGTTATTCTTGTCCTGGAACAGCATGATGAACAGGGTGGACTTATACGTCCGGTTGACCGGCAGTGTGGTTGTGTTTGTTTCGTTTGCCATAATTCAGCCTCCTTGTAAAAATGATGTGCAAAGAGACTGATACCATTCAGCCGGCAGCGGCGCTTCTTCTCCGCCCTGTGCTGTTACATTCAAGATCTCTCTGCTGTTAATAGGGAATTAAAAGCATCGGGATTTTCCTGAATGTAATAGAACTTTTGATACGGGCAGTGCTGCCGCTTGAGAATAAAACATGCTGGAAATATAATGCTTTTGTCCATGATAACACAGACTGAAAAAAAGTACCAGAAAAAATATTTAGAATTACTACGTCTCTACTGTTTTATTTCCGTCAGCCATTGTCTGACCATACTGACATCTTCACCTACAGCCTGCGCGATCTTTTCCAGAGACATTCCCATCTGATAAAGATTCTGCGCCGTAGTTTTTGCTTTTTTCTCACTGCCTCTTTTTTCCATCCTCTCCGCCACTTCACACATAATATCCATGCCTCCTTCTTCACATTTCAGGAAATGAACCCTCTTTGACAAATCGCCCTCACTGTTGTCATTGGGATCCGCCGTCTTAAAATACTGCATCAGTTTTGCGATTCTGGAGCCATCGTCCACTTCTGCATTTACATAGACGATGTATTCCCCGTCATCATATTCCGGACCGTCCTTGCCGAGACGCTTGGTCACCGGGTAAACAGTCTTTCCCTGTTTCCAGATGTCTGTCTCGCTGATGTAAAACTGCATCCTGTCCGGCAGTTCATAGTATTCCTTTCCCTTTGCCAGAAATTCACTGTCAGCCAGTGCGCCGTAATAACGGACTCTTCTCGGATGATCTACAGTGTCCTGCCGCTGGATCTCGATCTGATACAGCTTCCCGTCGCTGTCTTCCGAGAGAACGGGCTCTACTGATCTTTCTGGTGATTCTACTGCTTTATCTGGTGTTTCTTCTCTTTTCACCAACTTTTCCCGCAAAACTCCATATTTCTCTGGTGTTTCCCTAAAACTCCTGTTTTCCCTGGTGATTTTTCTGTATCACCAGTGTTTTCCGAAGTCCTTCTGTTACAAGTGGTGTTTAGCCCCTCTCTTTCTCTTCCAAACGAACCCTGTCAAGTTGCATGCTTCCATGGTCATTCCAACCAGCCTTTATGTTATTCTTTTATTGGTCACATAAATATCATAGAAAGGAGCTGAAATGACCATGAAAACATACAACTATTTAACAAAACTTCCACAGGAAGCAACTATCAAAAAAGTAGAAACCTTTCGGTACTATGACCTGATCACCCTTGATCTCCCCGTGCCGAAGTAGCGTCTCTGTCCTCACTGTGGTTCCTCCGACTGCATCATCAAGGACTCCGGTGCCTGGCAAACGGTACGACACATTCCTTACGGCCACCGCGGTTCTGCCATCACTTTCCATAAACGTCGCCTGTTCTGCAAAGACTGCTGCACGTCCTTCTACGAAACTCCTTATTGGGTACATCCCTCTCTTCACATCACACAGGCTCTTTATGATTCCATCCTTCTGGATCTGCTGGAACCCATCTCTTTTACGGAAGCTGCAAGACGCAGCTGTGTCTCTCCCGATACCGTTCAGTCTGTATTTGAATCCATCCGCTTTGGTCTGCCCAAAAAACTTCCCGAAACTATCTGCATTGACGAGTTCAAGGGAAACAGCGGCATCTGGAACTCCAGGAGCCGCAGATGGTATCTCAACAAGTATCACTGCAGTATTTCTGACGGCGATGCACACGCCGTCATCGATATCCTGAACCAGACCTCCAGCGTATATCTGAACCGGTACTTCCATCAGTTCCCGCCAGAGCAGCGCAAACAGGTAAGATACTTCTGCTGTGACATGAGTAACGGCTTCGTCTCCGTCGCCAAAAAGAACTTCCCTAATGCCAGGATCTGTATTGATCCCTTCCACGTCATCAAAAGGCTCAATGACATGGTAGATCAGATCCGCCTCCGCTATCAGAATCAGTTCAAAAATATCGGCGATATGGAAAACCTCCGGAATCTCAAAAGCATTGCCCGTCTCCTGAAAACAAAGGAGAGCAACCGACAGAAATACTGGGGAACGCGTTACCATGAAAATCTCCAGAGGCTCCGCGATGCCTTTTCCCTCGCACCGGATCTGCCGAAGGCCTATGAAGCCCTGCAGTTCTTTCATGAGATCCTGCTGTCCTTTCCTTACTCCGTTCAATATGAGGAACTGACAGAATGGATCCGGCAGTACACAGCTTCCGAAGTAGATGAAATACACTCCGCCGCCTGCACCATACGGCACTGGCGGGGGTACATCCAGAACAGCTGGAAATACGGAAAATCCAATGGACTCAGCGAAGGGCTGAACAACAAAGTAAAAGTGCTCAAGCGCGTTTCCTTCGGTCTACACAACTTCGATTCTTTCCGCAGACGCATTCTGCTTACCTGCGGGAAGTTAAAGCTTTCCCAGGATCCATTGGCAGTCCTTGAGGATTCCAAAAATGGAAAGGAGATCCGCTTATGATACCCAACAGAACTTTCCTGCGCCGCTGCGCACAGAAAAATAACCTTGAACTTCCCCGTGAACTGGAGGACTGGCTCCTCGTCCACTTTGAGGATGAGCCCTATGAAGATTTTAATACTGCTTCCGTCCTGGAGGATATGGTCTGTATGTACTGTCAATCCTATGCTGGTGGCAGACTGGAGGTGACCATCCCGGATCCTGTAACACGCTTAAGGGAACGCTATGACGATCTGAAAGACCTTATCACAGATCTACGGGTAGATATCAATTACCTCCAAGGCCTGTGCGATGACTACGAACGCATCCTGAAAGAGCATGGCCTGCTCTAATCTGGATCACTGTAGTCTTAACTCTGGAGGTGATACATAAAAAAATCCACGAAAAAAAGGCCTGTTAAGAGCCTCTCCTGATCCGTCATTGATTATTTATGCAATTATTAATAGTCCTGTTTTTGCCTGATTTTTGAAAGTATCTCCTGTCAGGTCTGTTTGCTGTACGCTTTTTTAAGAAGTATCCATGTCAAAATCCCCTTTTGCTTAGTATTTATAAGGCTTTGCGCCTCTTTGTCACCAGATTATTTAGAAGAACCAAAAAAACCGCTGCATTTCGGACAGACCGGATAGAGACTATCCACGTCATCCAAAATACAGCGGTTCCTTATCTTTCTCGTTACGCGTATTTTAGCGAGACATGCTTTCTTTTATTTCATCACACAGAGTTGTATACTCTGTTTCTGATATTTTTCCATGATCCTTCATGCATCCGTAAAACTTCTTTATGCTTGCAGCCATAGCCTTCAAGGTGTAATCGGTCGCGCCGCATTTCCGAATGTAATAGTCATCTAAGAATCCGAAAACCCGGCTCAGCCCCTGCTCGAAGGTCAATGGTTCATAGAGGAGCAGATATCCGTTAATATAAAAATCTGCATTCTCTAAGTGCTGACGGATTGTCTTTGGAGAAAGCCCTTCCATATCATCTTGGAACAACTCTAACAGTTGATTATTAAACTTACGGATCTCCTCACATCTTTTTTCGTTTTCTTCCAAGTCAAAACACATAATACTGCTCTCCTTTTTGTCAATCCCGACCGAACAGATCTCTTGTATATACTTTCTCCTTCACATCGTCCAGACAGCTGTCATACCGGTTGGCAATGATGGACTGACTCATCTCCTTAAACTTCGCAAGGTCATTGACTACCTTGCTGCCAAAGAATGTACTGCCGTCCTCCAAAGTAGGCTCGTATACGATCACCGTAGCGCCTTTCGCCTTGATCCGCTTCATCACGCCCTGAATACTGCTCTGGCGGAAGTTATCGGAATTGCTCTTCATGGTCAGACGGTATACGCCGATGACCACGTTCCGCTCCTTGCTCTGGTCATACTCGCTGTTATCGCTGTATGCCCCGGTGAGTTCCAGGACACGGTCTGCAATAAAGTCTTTCCTTGTGCGATTGGACTCTACGATGGCTGTCATCATGTTCTGCGGTACATCCGCATAATTGGCCAAGAGCTGCTTCGTGTCTTTTGGCAGACAGTATCCGCCATATCCGAAGGACGGATTGTTGTAGTGCGTGCCGATCCTCGGATCCAGGCACACTCCGTCAATGATCTGCTTCGTATTCAGGCCTTTCATCTCCGCATAGGTATCCAGCTCATTAAAATAGGAAACACGCAGGGCAAGGTAGGTGTTGGCAAAGAGCTTCACCGCCTCCGCCTCTGTAAATCCCATAATCAGGGTATCGATTTCCTCCTTGATGGCTCCTTCCCTTAACATTCCGGCAAAGGTATTGGCAGCCTTTACCAGACGGGCATTGTCCACATCGGTTCCAACAATGATACGGCTGGGATAC
Source organism: Candidatus Mediterraneibacter surreyensis (assembly GCA_019118885.1). GTDB lineage: Bacteria > Bacillota > Clostridia > Lachnospirales > Lachnospiraceae > Mediterraneibacter > Mediterraneibacter surreyensis. The sequence continues at coordinate 61,424 of DWYB01000024.1, forward strand.
AGGTTGTCGTAAAGTGCCTTGGACTCCCGCAGGAACTCCGGGCTGAAAATAATGTTGTCACAGTGGTATTTTTCACGGACAGAAGCCGTGTATCCTACCGGAACGGTGGACTTGATCACCATGATGGCGTCCGGGTTGTTCCTGATCACAAGCTCGATCACATTTTCCACCGCGGACGTGTCGAAGAAATTCTTCTTCGGGTCATAGTTCGTGGGAGCTGCGATCACAACAAAAGCTGCCTCTTTATAGGCAGCTTCCGCATCTAATGTAGCCGTAAGGTTCAGATCCCTGTTGGCTAAATATTCCTCTATGTAATCGTCCTGGATGGGCGATTTCCTCTGATTGATCAGGTTGACTTTTTCTTCAATGATATCCACCGCCGTCACCTCATTGTGCTGGGCTAAAAGTGTGGCGATGGACAGGCCGACATAGCCGGTCCCTGCTACTGCTATCTTCATTCTTCAATTCCTTTCATTAAATTATTAAAAATCTCACTCTAAAATTTAAAAGTTTCCTTTAACCCTGCCCATTTCTGGTCTTTCTCCGACAGATTGAGTTTGCTCCCATCTGCCAGCATATATCCCTCTGCTGAAGCTGTACCTCTATACTCTCCGACTAGTTCCGGCCACTCAATCCCAATCTCCGGATCGTTCCATGCAAGGCCGCCTTCATCCCCCGGATGATAGAAATCGGTCACCTTATAGCAGAACTCCGCCACATCACTGAGTACAAGGAACCCATGGGCAAAACCTTCCGAGATGTAGAACTGCTTCTTATTCTCTTCTGTCAGTTCCACCCCGTACCATTTCCCATAAGTACTGCTCCCGGCGCGCAGGTCTACCACTACGTCAAATACCTTTCCTTTGATCACCCTTACAAGCTTTCCCTGGGGGTATTCCTTCTGGAAATGGAGCCCGCGCAGCACACCTTTCGTTGACATGCTCTGGTTGTCCTGGACAAAAACCATGTCAAGACCTGCCTCATGCATATCATTCTGGTTATACGTCTCCATAAAGTATCCCCTGTTGTCTCCGTGGACAGCAGGTTCAATAATATATAATCCCTCGATCGGGCACTTGCTCACTTTGATCTGACCCATGTCTTACTCCTTTTCCTCTTATATTTCATCTTTGATCTCTTTCAGATACCGGCTCAGTGCATCCTGCCATACAGGCAGCGGCTCAAACCCGTTCTCCTTCAACTTACTTTTATCCAGCCTGCTGTTAAAAGGCCGTGCAGCTTTCGACAGCCCGTACTCTGCTGTTGTAACAGGAACCACTTTGGTGCCATAACCCGCCTGGCGGTAGATCTCACATGTAAAGTCATACCAGCTGATATAGCCCCCTTCATTTGTGGCATGGTAGTACCCGTATTTCTCTGTTCCAATCATATCAACGAGAAGCCGGGCAAGGTCATAAGTATAAGTCGGGGTACCGATCTGGTCGTTTACTACCTGGACTGTATCGTGCGTCTTTCCAACATTGAGCATGGTTTTGATAAAATTCTTCCCATTCCTGCCAAATACCCAGGCGATCCGGACAATAAAATATTTCTCCAGGAGCCCGGATACTGCAAGCTCCCCTTCCAGTTTTGTCTGACCGTACACATTCAGCGGGGCATACTCCCGGCAGTCCGGTTTCCAGGGTTCCGTGCCTTGTCCATTGAACACATAATCCGTGCTGATATACATCATCCTGCAACCAACCTTTTTACAGGCACGGGCGATATTCTCTGTTCCCCCGGCATTGATAGCGCGCACTTTTTCCCGCTTGTCTTCATCTTCCGCCAGATCCACGGCAGTCCATGCGGCGCAATGGATCACCGCATCAGGGGCAAGATCAGTGATCACCTGTTCTGCTTTTCCCTGGTCTGTGATATCCAACTGCACATAGGGCAGCCTGGTCACAGGCGTACCGTCCTGCACTCCGCTGTATTCCGGGGCAAGGTCTGTTCCCACAGCCTCATGCCCCCTGGAAGAGAGTTCATTGAGCACATCATGCCCCAGCTGCCCTGCAGCTCCGGTAACTAATGCTTTCATCCTGACAAACTCCTTCCTTAACGGTTCCCATACATCTTCTCGTAATAGTTCTGGTAATCTCCTGAAATAATGGTCTCCCACCACTCCCGATTATCCAGATACCACTGGATCGTCTTTTTGATCCCGTCCTCAAACTTTGTCTCCGGCAGCCAGCCAAGCTCCTCGTGGATCTTAGTAGGGTCAATGGCATATCTCATGTCATGGCCTTTCCGGTCTGTCACATAGGTGATCAGGCTCTCCGGTTTCCCCAGTTCCCGGCAGATGATCTTTACGATGTCGATGTTCCTCATCTCATTGTGGCCGCCTACGTTATAGACTTCTCCCACCCGTCCTTTGTGGATGATCAGGTCGATGGCCCGGCAGTGGTCTTCCACATAGAGCCAGTCACGGACATTGATCCCTTCCCCATAGACCGGAAGCTGTTTATCCGCAAGGGCGTTGATGATCATCAGAGGGATCAGCTTCTCCGGAAAATGATACGGCCCGTAGTTGTTGGAGCATCTGGAGATTGTCACCGGCAGTCCGTATGTACGGTGATATGCCATCACAAGCAGGTCAGCGCCTGCCTTGGAGCTGCTGTAAGGACTGCTGGTATGGATCGGTGTCTCCTCTGTAAAGAACAGATCCGGACGGTCCAGAGGCAGGTCCCCGTAGACTTCATCCGTGGACACCTGGTGGTAACGCTCAATGCCGTATTTCCTGCAGGCATCCATCAGCACTGCGGTTCCTTTGATATTGGTATCCAGGAACACTTCCGGGTTCTCGATCGAACGGTCTACATGGGATTCAGCGGCAAAGTTGACTACCATGTCCGGATGTTCCTCCCCAAACAGACGGTATACGGCATCCCTGTCACAGATATCTTCCTTCACAAACCGGAAATTCGGATTCTCCATGACCGGGGCAAGGGTGGAAAGGTTCCCTGCATAGGTCAGCTTATCCAGACAGATGATCCGGTAGTCCGGGTACCTGTCTAACATATGGAATACAAAGTTACTGCCGATGAATCCGGCGCCTCCTGTTACGATGATGGTTTTCTTCATGATCTTCCTCCTCATATGATTCCACTAAAAAAAGACGCCTAATGCAGGACGTCCAGATATTTCCCGTCCAGTACGTCTTTCAGATACTGGCCGTACTGGTTCTTCTTTAATTCTTCATAAACTTTGAGCACTTCTTCTTTCGAGATCCATCCGTTCAGATAGGCGATCTCTTCCAGGCATGCGATCTTGCGGTGCTGATGGCTCTCCATAGTCTTGACAAAGTTTGTGGCTTCTACAAGGGATTCATGGGTTCCGGTATCAAGCCAGGTAAATCCCTGCCCCAGGAGTTCCACGTTCAGGTCTCCATTTTCCAGATAGATCCGGTTCAGATCCGTGATCTCCAGTTCCCCACGGGCAGAAGGTTTTAATCCTTTTGCATACTCGACTACCCGATTGTCATAAAAATAGAGGCCGGTCACACAATAGTTTGACTTCGGCCTCTCTGGCTTTTCTTCAATTGATACCGCTTTCCCTTCGGAATCAAACTCCACAATCCCGAACCGCTCGGGGTCATCCACGTAATAACCGAAGACGGTGGCTCCTTTCCCGGACTCTGCATTGGCAACAGCTGCTTTCAAACGCTTCTTCAGGCCGTGTCCTGCGAAAATGTTATCGCCAAGCACCATTGCTACACAATCACTCCCAATAAAGTCTGCTCCGATGATAAAAGCCTGTGCCAGACCGTCCGGTGATGGCTGTACTGCATAAGAAAGATGGACACCGAACTGGTGTCCATCTCCTAATAGTTCTTCGAATCTCGGCGTATCCTGCGGAGTCGAGATAATTAAAATATCCCGGATGCCTGCGTTCATTAAAACAGACATGGGATAATAGATCATGGGTTTGTCGTAGATTGGAAGTAACTGCTTGGATGTCACTTTTGTGAGCGGATATAACCGCGTGCCGGAACCGCCGGCTAGGATGATACCTTTCATAACAACATCTCCTTGTTATCTGTCCTTTAATGATATTACATATATTTATTAGCATTATTATAATGACAAAAATCTAAACATCTTATAAATTAACTATGTTATCTAAAGTAATATGCAATTATTTAAATATATTCTATAATCAGCCTCTTCTTATATATAATGCTTGTTTTCTTTTGATTAGCCTAAATATTATTTATCTATTCCATACCAAATAAAACGTTGTCTTTGCTCTTTTGTATATCCTGCTATTTCTTGGTTATTTACGTTAATTCTTTGATAAGCATTTTTATCATAAAATCGCACTGCTCTTTTATTCATAGGGTCAACACACCAATATATAAATTTTAAGTCCAATACCTCAAAACCTATTCGAATAATTTCTTTCATACCAAATATAGAATATCCTTTTCCCATTGCTGTTTTTCGGATTGTTATTGCAAATTCAGCCGTTTTGTTTAAAATACTCTTAAGGCTAACTGTTCCCATATATACGTCATCATCATTAACAATTGCTAAATGCAAATTCTCAGATGTATTTTGTGCTCTATTAATAAACAATTCGCAGTCTTTAAGGGTCTTTGACTCAAAATTTGTTAACAGATTTTTTACAACTAGCGGATCGTGCATCCATTCAAGCATAAGCGGTGCATCTCTATATTGCAATTTTCTTAACTTCATTCTCTTTTTCCTTTCAACATGATAAATATTTTTTTAGATCATTATAATATAACAAGCCAAATACGATGGATACTAATAATCCCATTCCTGTACCCAATATGAATCGACTATTAAAAAATATTCTCCATGAAATAATATACATCACCATAATAACAGAAGCGTATATGAATCTACGTCTAACAAACATCAATCTCATTTTATATAACACAATTACACAAATTACATCTGAAATCACGTATCCAAATAAAGTTGCAATTGAAGCTCCTTCTATCCCTAATATAGGAATTAAAATATAATTCATAATCAAATTTGCAATTGCTCCCAAAGACAATATAAGCATATTGGGCCATGTCTTTTTTATGATTAAGAATTGATTACATGCCACTTGAAATAACATTTGAAGTAACGGTGCTAAAAACAAATAAGGGGCGACTATGTATGCATCTAAGTATTGCTCTGTAAATAAAATCTTAAATAAAGGATAGCTCCACGCGCATATAAACGATGTTGCAATAAATGAAATAATGCCAAGATATTCAAATATTTTTGAATTAGATTCAACTTGATTCTTTTCTTTCATTGTAGAAAAAGCAAAATATTGCCATCCTCCAGAAAAAGCAGTATAAATCAATTGGCTACAATGCCCCAGTTTTGATCCTACAGAGTATAAACCTGCCGCTCCAATACCTATCATATTTGTAATCATAACTTTATCAGATGAATTAAATATCCAATAAATTAAAAAATTCGGCAATAACGGTATTGCTATTACCAACATCTGTTTTAATAATGGCAATTCAAATTTCTTAAAAACAAACCACTTATGATTCATAATTCCAAAAGCCAACTCCATAGTAGCTCCTGAAATCACCGCTGCTAATGGCAAAGCAACAATATAATGCCCCGCTAAAAGCAAGGGGATGGAAATAGCATAAGAAAGGAGTGGACTAATAGTATTTGTAATAAGAAATACTTTTCTTTTATTCTGCATTCTAGTAGGTGCAGATATAATACTATTAGTTGCTCCTACTAATGTAGCCATAGCTGAAAGATAAACTATATATGCATACTGACGATTTCCCAAAAAAAACTCTGCGATTATTTCTTTTAAAAGCACCATAATAATAAAAACAATAATAGAAGAAAACAAAGTAAAAACCATCGCTGTGGAGCATACCCTTTTTTTATAGTTTTCTTCATCTTTTTCAAAAAACATACGGTACATTGCATCATACATACCCATAACGGCAATTGCACTTCCAAATTGGACAACAGTATTTGACAGATCACTAATCCCATAATATTCCGATGAAGGCATTAATCGCGTAACAATTGGAACCATAATAAGTGGGATAATTTTACTTATAATCCCTCCTAGCCCATAGACAAAAAAATTTTCGATAAATAACTTAAATTTATTCATAAAATAATATATCCTCTATTAATCTTCCTGCTAGTCATTAATAATTAGATATGGAAATAGTTTAGATAGTTTTCTATAAATTGGTCTCATTAATAAATTACAAATAAAATTGATACACCAACAAACCATATAAATCAATATACTTGAAGCCAAAATATGTATTACCATTATAGCTGCATTCCCAACTACAATTTTTTCTATACCGATGTATGGGATAAATAAATCATGTAATAAAAAAACAGAAAAAGCGCCTTGTGCTAAAATATTTATCATTTTAATACTTTTCGACCTAATTCTACTAAATAAAATAAATATTATTACTGCCTCTAAAATAACCACAGGATTACAGTATTCCCAAGCACTTTTCTCTGTAAAGTATCCAATAAAATCATTAAATCTTGACCAGCAAACTAATATTACATTACAAGCTAAAAGCAATAACATCAACTTATAAGTAGTAAATTTCTTAATCCTTATATTATAGCGACGCATATATGCCCCTATTATATACATTAATAAGAAGTTAAAACTTGTATACCCCCACTGACTTCCATATAAACCGATCGAACTTAAACCATTCCATTGTCTTCCTACAATTTCACTCATAAAATCGATAAGCGTTGGATATGCCGAAAAAATCATAAAACATATGAGTACAAAAATCCTACTTTTTTCTTTTAATTTGTCAAAAATTATATTCACATACAATGATAATACATAAACAACACAATATAATATCACAAAGTAATTATCCGGAACAAGACTTACCAAAACTCCTATAATTGTTATTTGTTCATGTTGTAATATTGAAATTAATATATATTTCCCTAACGAAAAAAACATCACTTGTATTATCAATTCTACAGGTTTCCATAACTTTCTTTCTAGAGAATAGCTCATAAAGAAACCTGATATAAGTATAAATAGATCTACTCCACAAATAAAAAGTGATTCTAAAAAATATAAAATATAAAAATTTAAGTTTCCCTGTACTACATATGATAGGCCCCCGCCTATTGACGGATTATTGTAATGTAATACAATAACTCCTATAATTGCGAGAATCCTTAACAGTTCAATATTAGATTCTCTTTCTTTCACTTAATTATACCTCTCATTAAAATTTGTTAATTTTATCTATCACATATTGAATTTGAGATTCTGTCATTCCATAATACAAAGGAATGCTTAACTCCGTTCTACTTATTTCTTCAGCGACAGGATAATCTCCTTCTTTAAACCCCAACTCTCTATAACATTTCTGAAGATGTATCGGAATTGGATAATGCTTATTTGTTTCTATTCCATTTTCGTTCAAATAGTTTTCTAATTCATCTCTTCTTTGACATCGGATTCCAAAAATATGCCAGACTGGATCTGCACCTTCAATTATTTTAGGAACGGTAATCTCAGGATTTTGAATTCCATCTATATATAATTTTGCAATTTTTTTTCGTTCTGCATTCATTTTATCTAAATATGGGATTTTAGCTAAAAGGAACGCTGCCTGCAATTCGTCAAGCCGAGAATTATTTCCTTTATAAATATGATGATACTTATAGTCTGATCCATAATTTCCTAATGCTCTTATTTTTTCAATTATATTTTTATCATTACTAATTACAGCTCCAGCATCTCCTAATGCACCTAAATTTTTCCCTGGATAAAAACTAAAACCAGCTGCATTTCCAAAAGTTCCTACTTTCTTTCCTTTATATTTTGCTCCATGCGCTTGTGCACAATCTTCTATTATACTAAGATTATATTTATTTGCGATTTTCATTATTGAATCCATATCACAAGGCTGTCCATACAAATGCACTGGCACAATTGCTTTTGTCCTATTTGTTATTGCATTCTCAATTTTATCAATATCCATATTAAACGTATTAATATTAGGATCTACAAATATCGGTTTGGCATCGACGTATGAAATCGCTAAAGATGTAGCAATATAAGTATTAGCAGGAATAATTACCTCATCACCTTTCCCAAGTCCTAGTGCCTTCATAATAAGCATTAAAGAATCCAATCCATTTCCTACGCCCGCACAATATTTAATTCCATTATATTTAGCAAAGGCCTTTTCAAACGCTTCGTCTTCTGGTCCGTGTATATACCAAGATTTTGCAAATACTCTTTGAAAAGCATTGTTCAGCTCTTTCTCCAATTCTTGCTCCATAGGTTTAAAGCTTACAAACGGAATTTTCATAGTGTTCCTCCCTTATAACTGTGCATTAGTGCCGTTGTATTTAATAAATTCGATAAATTCATCATAGTCTCTAATATAATCTGATTCATCATATAATTCAGAAGCTAATACTAATAAAACCGCATCTGGTGAAAAATCAAACATCTCTCTCCACATATTATTAGATACATAAAGCCCCTCATATGGCCTTTCTAAAGGAACTACCTTTTTTTCACTTCCATTATCCAAACGAATCTTACAACTTCCATGAATACAAATCAAAATTTGTTGCAAAGATTTATGAGCGTGGTATCCTCTGACAACTCCCTTAGCAGTATCATACATATAATAAACTCGCTTAATTTGAAAAGGGATATCCTTAAATTCCTCTAATGCGATCAATTGACCTCTCTCGTCACCATGCGGCTGAAAAACATACTTCATTACTTGCATTACTATTCTCCTTTTATATTTATTATTAGGCGATTATTAAATCACCAAACTCACTGATTTTTCTCAGTTTTCCTATTCTTTTATAAAATTTTCTCTCTGCAAATTGTAAAATAGTAGCGCCATACCAACATATTCACTATGACGGAGAAAAAATTTATATGCGTGCCAAGCATCATCAGATTACTTTAAAAGATACCTTTTCAGATTGTCAGAACATCCCCTTCCTTTTTCACTTTCCTGATAGATATCCTTGGCATTTCCGAATTGTTTACACAAAAAAACAAATAACTCCTCACTAGATGCAATATAGTAAAACTCTACATAAACAAAAATGCATCTCCTGTGAAAAGTTATTTTGATGCCTGTAAGCAGCTTTATTTTATGAATATGAATATTTTCAAATTACTAAGATATTTGTTCTATGACAATTTACAACTTGCATAACTGAAACTATCTATTAGACTACCTGATGCCATAAAACAACTGATATTTCTCATTAAAAACTTGAGAACATATTTCTGAACAAAACGTATATATAGGAAGGGATAACACGTATGAAATAAAACCAGTTGTCGAAAATGATATCAAACCATTGAAAATAATCTTTTTCTTACAGGGTATAAAACCTAAAATCCATTCTCTCATTCTCCCGATTTCTTACTGGAATTATGCAACTCATTGTTTTTCCGTCAGGTAAATTTATAATTATAAATTATCTAGAAACCAAATTTGTTTACAATATAACTTACCACTCCATAAAATCTGTACTTTATTAAAATACATCTAAAGCACCAGAATATTCTTAATTTACTCTACTATCGATTTTAACAAGTTTATATCTAAATTCGTATCAGACCATTGCGGATTAGTCATTTTTTTTAGTTTCAAGAATATAAGCCTAGGGAATAGCATATATCTCCATCTTGGCAAATTCCCATACCGCTCTTGATATTTCCATATCATTTTCCATCGTATATTCCATCTATCCTCCATCTGCAAATGCAATAACATAATTTTTGCACAAGCTTTTTTATCCAATGTTACTAAATTACGCCATTTAATATTTGTTGAAATTCCTTCTCCATATTCATACCAAATTCCCACCTTGTCATAGTACGTAAGACTATTATTATTTAACAGAAATAATTTAATAAAATAATCTTCACAATATTTCACTTTATCAACTATCATATCCATGTACTTTGTAATGATATTTTTTTTTACTAATAATGCTGCACCTAATACCGCATCAGGTAATAATAAAAATGATTGTTTTTGCTCATTAAGATTACCATTTTTATACACATTTACATTAGTGGGATTTTGCATTACTCTTAAAATATTAATATTGCCATGGTTCTGATTATAATAGGCAGCTTTTGTAAAACAAATTTGAGCGTCTTTATTTATCATATACTGGTACCAGTTAAATAAAGTATATTTATCATAGAAGAAATCTCCCGGTGAAATTAATTTTATATATGAATATTTTGATTTATTTATAGCAATGAAACTATTCTTACATGTTCCTTGATTGTTAGAAGATTTTAAGAGTAAATAATTTTTAAAATTATACTCATCAAAATAGTTTTTAATTTTTTCAAAACAATTATCTTTAGATCCATCATCTGCTACTATAATCTCAAACAATACTTTTTCCTGTATCAAAATAGATTTTAATGTAGATTTTAATTTATGCCAAACAGGATTATATGTTATTACAATAACTGAAACCATATATATTATCTCCTTTTTATCAAAACACCTTCTATACAAAAAATCTTTTACTTAACTATTTCTTTCTTCTTAGGTCTCACCTGGGTTAATTGATAAACAATTCCTCCTAATAAAATTAATAAATATGGAGGATAAAATGTTGTCGGTCTTTGATATAAATTAATGATAAATATTAATATATTAATAAGCGTATATCCTACAATTTTCTTATTAGCCTTGATGTGATAAAATGCGTATCTTACTATCCATGTAATATAAAGAATTGTTCCTATTATTCCAAAGTCATATATAATGGTTTTATATGATGATCCAGCTTCAATATTTTTTTCTGTAAGTATCTGATACATCGATCCATCACCTAATCCAAATAAAAGATTAAACATATTAGATTTATTTAGAAATGTTGCAAATAATGACTCAAATGCTTCATTTGTTCTATTATCACCCGACAGGCCTGTTGCTGTGATTGTAAATCTATTCTGAAAAGCAACTAAAGCAACATTTCGAAAAGGTATATTTAAAAAAATAATAAATGCAGAAAAAAGTATTATCATCCATATAAAGTATTTATATCGTCTTTCTTTAACCAAATAATAGCAAAAATAAATAAATATAATTATAAAGAATGCTAATGAAAGTGATAAGCATCCCCCTATAAAAAGTAATCTATTTTTCCAGTTCTTGTTAATCTTTAACTCTTCTGCAACCAAAAATAATGCGCAAACTGTTCCTACTCTTCCAGGTTCATCATAAATTCCACATAATCTAAATCTATTAAGATTACCTAATATATCATAACTCTTTGATATTTGTACAGCAAAAGGATATTGTATATATGTAACAAATGAATTCTGTTTTATTTCTGAGGCTGCTGTAATAGTTGTATATGGTATATTAATACCTAAAAATGTTATCACTGAATAAATTATGCCGGGAATAATGGAAACAACAAAAAATAGTAAAAACAAACGATATATATTAATTTTAATTTCCTGTGGAAATAAAACAAAACATCCGATTAATATAAAATTTAAAATTGAAGCTATGACAATTTCTTCTAATTTTAAAATACGTAGTCCACATATAAATTGAAGCACAAATAGACATACTAATAATTCAAGAAACAATTTCAAATAGGTCTGATTAATCGTTTTATGTTGAATAATATATAATAAACTCAGACCTATAGATATTATATATAGAATTTTCAATATAGGAATCCCGTTGGCAGAAAATATGCCATTTTTATATCCGGTCCATAAAAAATATGGATTCAATATGGCAATCAATGTAATAGAAAACATTATTTCTGTTACTATCCGTAAAGACACATTAAATTTGATTTTTAACACAATAAGCTGCCTCCATAATCTTTTTCATCTTCTTTTAGTAATTTCTTGTATTTTTAATTTGATTCTAAAGATTAAATCTTTATAATTTCCTATAATTTTATTTCTTGTTTGAAATTTTTCTCTTTTTCGTGAATTATCGGAAATAGTTTTGGTAGCAACTTTCTCTAAATGCTGAACATTAATTCGAGAAGAATAAAAAGTATTTAATTTTATAGATTTTATAAAATCATACAAGATATCTTCTTCTCCATAAAAAAATGTAATCGGAACAAACGCAAAATCAGATTTACTAACATACGAAGGCGTAAATATAATACAAGAGCCGTGCGGAACAATATCGCCTTTTTCACTAATTTTATCCGTAACATGTGTGTGATAGCTATCTACATGAAAAAATTTGTATCCAATTGGATAAAATATTTTTGAAACAATACAGAAATAATATAATATGCATCCAAACATCATCTTCATTTTTTTTAAACTTGACAGTTTTTTAGTCCTAAATGGGTTTTGGTTCTGTCCTAATGAATTAATGATACGAGGTGCAATAATACCATTATTTTTATCTAAATCATAAAGATTGGTTATCTGCTCTTCGAAATCTTTCTGAGAAATTATCACATCATTATTCAAGACAATAATAAAGTCAGCTTTTTTCTGATATTTTGCGTTATAATATCCGATATTATTACCAATTGCAAAACCTTCATTTTTCTTATTTATAATTACATCTATATCGTCATTATGCTTATATCTATCTATTAACAATTCACCACTTTTATTATCTGAACAATTATCCACTACAATTATGGATGATGTATTATCTTTTATCTTCAAAATACTATCTACACTTTTACATGTTATTTCATACGTATTATAATGTAAAATTACATATGCAAATTTCATACCAATCCTCCGTCATAGTACTCTCTACTATAACCCAAATTTAATTTGGAACATAATAAGTGAAATATTCCTTATTTCCTCCTAGAATCAGTTCTATACCATTCAAATTTTTACATTCATTGTATAAATTATTACTATCGTAATCCCATATACATTTATCTATCAACTTACAACTTCTCCCTAATTTTCTTTTATAATGTCGAATATATCTTTAAATAAGATTGTATAATGTTATTCCAGTCAAACTTATCTGATAATTTTGTGGCATTTTTGCTTAATAAGTTATATTTATCACAGACTTGAATTATTGCATTCGCAATACTTTTAGGATCCTTGGGATTTACATGATATCCTACCACTCCCTCTTGAAATTGGCCATCAAACCCCTCATCTTTTGAATAAATAACCGGAAGTCCCTGACTCATTGCTTCTGCATAAACTAAACCAAAAGTTTCCCCTTTAGATGGTAAAACAAAAATATCAGCTTCTCTATATCGATTAATTAATTTTTCTTTTTTTAGTGGAGAAATATAGGATATCTCGGAATGATTAGCAATTTTATTATACTCTTTTTTATCAATTATTTTTCCTATAACTTGCAATTCAATTCGCCAACCTTGACTTTTCAAGATTTCCATTGCTTCACATATATTCGGAATATTTTTTCTCTTTATAATTTGCGCCACACAACAAAGTGTAATCTGTTTGTTTCTAAATTTATTATCTTCATTAACTCTATAATATTTATTGTGCAACCAAAAATCGTCTATCCCATTTGGTATTACCACTGTCTTATTTATAATTTCGTTTTGGAATCGTTTAGGAACATATTTCCTAATAAATCTCTCTTTACTATTATCCGCCAAAAAAATAATATAACTTGCATGCTTTAATATATTAATTCCTCTTTTTCTTAAGTTAATTCTGTATTTAAAAAAAAGAAAATCCGTTGCTCTTATTGCTACGATATAAGGAATTCTATATTTTTTTTTGCATTCCAGTGCACAATTTCCATCAGTAAATAGCGTATAAGCATGAATGCAATCAAATTCTAAAATATCTACTTGTTTTTGTACGCTAGTAGTTATTTTTTTTGATTTCATCAAAAAAAAAGCTCTGTCCATAGCATTAAAACACCTTGAAACAAGAACATTAGAATTAGGATTAGTGACTAATTGTGAACCTGAATATATGGGACAGAAAACTTTATTTTCTTTCACATACGGATTTAAATGTTCAATCATTGTTTGATGTAACTTAGTTCCCATATAATTACAGTTTATATGTAATATTCTCATTATTTTTTATCCTCATTTTTATATTTATTAAATTTCTCCCTATTCCTTTTAAACACCAATATAACAATAAATAGCAACTATAAAAGATATTTAATTTTTCAAATTTACGATATACTATCCAATGATACTGAATTAAATCCACTTTTCTTTTAGACAACGATCCCCCTCGTATTCGATGACACCCTAGGCAAGAATTCAATGTATACACCTTTTTCGCTTTTTTTATCACCTTCAACCACATAACATAATCGTTACGTTTTTTTATGTTAGGAATATAAAATTTACCAAGTTCCTTTGCGTTATAAACTACTGTGGAATTTCCCGGACAGTTTTTGAGCAAATCTTTATATTTCAATTCCTTTTTACTTTTAACTATCTCTCCAGTCTCATTCCCAGTCTCATCGATTTTCTTGTAATATGTACATGAAAAAGGGCAACTGTTTTTCTTCATAAAACTTATCTGTATCTCTAATTTATTTTTCTCCCATAAATCATCGCTATCTAAAAAAGCGATAAACTCACCTTTTGCATACTTTACCGCCCTATTTCTGGAATAAGCTGCTCCACGATTATTACCATTTTTATATAAGATGATTCTTTCATCCTTTTTCCTATATGCTTCTACAATATCTCGCGTTTTATCAGTAGAGCAGTCATCAACAATAAGCAATTCCCATTCCTGATACGTTTGTTTCTCTACAGACTCAATTGTTTCTGCTATAAAATCTTCACAGTTATAAGCCGGCATAATTATGGATACTAAATTTTCTATACAAAAACATTCTTCTTTTGTTTCCATATTTGCATTTCCACCTCTTTTCACTCTTCCTCCGTCAACCGGATTGAATCCAAAAGAGAACGAACCCGATAGTTTTCTTTATATTCACTCATCTGCATATCATAAGCAGAATCTCCAAATGCCTTTTCTGTAAGACTTCCAATCTTTCCCGGGATCTTCGCCATAACTTTCACAGCTATTGACATTCCCGGGATCATAACGATCCTGTGATTCTTTACCGCAGCAATCATCTCCACCATATCCGATGTATTCGTATATTCGCCGTTCTGCGGGAAAAACACACCTGACTCCTCGTTATCGATCATCAGTTTTACAAATTCACATAAATTATCAATATGCAGCATAGATCGTTCATTTTTTACTTCGGGAAATACAGGAAGTTTTCCTGCCAGCTTCGCCAATTGCGGATAATTCCCTTTACTTCCTTTTCCATAGATCATTGGCGGTCTGAGCACGACGACCTTGAACGTTTCATCTGCGAGCTGTCTGATCTTCTGATCAGCCTGCCACTTACTGTCTCCATAGAAATTCAGCGGCTTCGGCTCTGTTTCCGAAGTAATCACTTTTTCTTTGCAGCCGGAGTAAACAATCATAGAAGACATAAAGATCAGCTGTTTTACCCCCTCAGCTTTTGCCTTTTCAGCCACTTCAACTGCCAGATCTGTATTCACGCTGTAGTAAAGTTTCTTCTGTTCTTCTGATACTTTACCCACATCGGCATGCGCGATCCCTGCTACATGATAGACGACGTCATAAGAAGAAAAATCTGTCCTTCTCCATTCATCCGCAAGCATATCCAATGTATCAACGCTGTATCTCTCCGGATCTTTGCCGAGCCATTTTTCGACAGCCATTCCTACATAGCTGCCTGCACCTGTAATCAAAATGCGTTTTAGCGGAATGCTTTCTATCTCATCCATTTTTTCTCTGCCGGAACATGGTTCTTTTTTCTCATTTACCGGGTTATCTGCCAGCAGATCCTGATATATCTTTCTCTTACATTCGCTTCTCTTATAAAGCGCAACAAATATCGCCAGGACAGCAGCACCAACTGCCGCAACTGTTAATTTACGCGAAGACTTCTTCGACTGAGATTCCTTTTCCCGTGTTTTTCCGCCGTGTCTGAGGATTTTAACCAATAACAGGATTGATCCGATAGCTGCTGCTCCTGCTGCAATGACAAGCGCTGCACCTGTGCGAATTTCTTTTCTGAGCTTCTCTTCCCCTACAACTCCATCTGTCTCCACACCTTTTTTCTCCATCTCTCCGGTGCCGCCTTCTACAACACCGTCTGAAGCCAGTACGGATCCGATTGTTCCAAGGAAACATTTCACATCCATTCCAAAGCTCATTTTTTTCACATAATCTCCATCAAGTTTCGCTTTAATAGGGATTTCCAGTTCATCACGGCCATTAATCTGTGCCCACCCCGTCAGACCGGGAGTTACACTGTTCGCATTATATTTATCCCGCTCTGCGA
The DNA here is from genome assembly GCA_019118885.1 of Candidatus Mediterraneibacter surreyensis. Taxonomy (GTDB): domain Bacteria; phylum Bacillota; class Clostridia; order Lachnospirales; family Lachnospiraceae; genus Mediterraneibacter; species Mediterraneibacter surreyensis. The sequence goes on from DWYB01000024.1 coordinate 77,757, forward strand.
TCAGATCATCCTGATTCCACAGTGCCGGTCTTGGGCCAATGATACTCATTTCACCTTTTAGAATATTAAAAATCTGCGGCAGTTCATCCAATGACGTCTTCCGCAGAAATTTCCCTGTTTTTGTAATATACTGATCCGGATCTGCCAGCATATGAGTCGGCACGTCTTTCGGCGTATCTGTTCTCATACTCCTGAACTTCCAGATTTCAAACAACTCTTTATCCTTACCGACACGTTTCTGTTTAAACAGCACCGGCCCGGGAGATTCCAGCTTGATCGCCAGTGAAATTGCCCCCAGAACCGGACTAAGTATAAGAATTGCCCCGCCTGACAGGACAACATCAACAGCCCGTTTGACCGGCAGATATTTCTTCTGTTTTTCAGTCAGCTCATACTGATTCTCATTGACTTTTTCTTCCCACATAGTTTTCTCCCGCATCTTATTTATCTAAAATTAGGACTCATCCACAACCATTCCCGCATCAATCTTCGCTCCCGCTCCGACTCTGCTTCTCGCCTTACATACAGCCGCTGCATTTACATGCGCGTAATCTTCTATAATTACATCATGGTCAATCACGGCTCCTACCGAGACAATGCATCCCGCCCCAATCACTGCATTCGCATTTATCACAGCCCCCGGTTCGATAATCGTTCCTTTTCCGACGACTGCCGACGGACTGACATAAGCAGTGGGATGCACAAGCGTCGGAACAATTAGCTTTAATACCTCCGACTGTTCCAGCAGCTTCTTTCTCAATCCATTGTCGCCAATACCACAGAAAACCTCGTCGTACTCCTGGCCTTTCACTGCCAGATCTTCCAGCCTTCCGACTGCATGTTCCGAATGATCGTCCAGAAAATCAATTCTTTCATATATCTTTTGTCCATCTGCATTTTTCATCGCCTCGGCCGTCTCCGCAACAACCCTTGCATGACCTCCGGCGCCGAGTATCAGTAAACTTTTCCCCATTGTTTCAACTCCATTTTATCCAGCTCACGATCCAAGTCGTTCGCTGTCCGTTGCCCGGCAAATGTCTGCTCGTGCAAGCACAGCAGCCACTTGCCGGATGTATTGCACAAAAATAAGGACTCCCTCATCGGAAATCCTTCTCTGTCATTCATCCTCTTTCAATTTTATCCCCAACAGTATCTTCCTGTCTTTCCCCAGCAGTCTCATTCGAATCAGCACGTATCTCTTTCTCACCCTCTGTTTTACGATATGATCGAAATACTTTCCCACAGCCCCTTCTGCCCCAATGATCTGTTTCTCCTCATCCAGTTTCACCAGGGAGCGTCTGACCAGATGCCCTCCGCTCTGGATATTCTCCAGGAATTCTCTTTCCTCCTCGGACACTCCCAGGAAGATCTCTTCCTCATTCTTCAGAAGTTTCGTCAGTTTCGGAACGCTTTTCAGACTGTAATATACCTTGTCCGGCATATCCGTGTCCACGAACACATATCCGGGGAACAGGACACTGTGATAGACTCTCCATCCGTTGCCTTCTTTATCGGCGCATTCTCTCTTAATATAGAAACATTCCCGGTAGTATTCCTCGGGAATGATCTTCTGCATCATATCTTTAAGGACATCCTCCTGCCCTGTCACTGTCTGGATCACGTACCACATAATACCCTGCCCTCTCAGCGCTTACATTTTGCGCAACAGTTCGGCCATCAGGAACGGAGTGGGCCGATTTATGCTTGCATAAGAATCGGCTTACTCCGTTTCTGATGAGCTGAGCGCCCGTCAATGAGTAAAACAACGGCGTCAGCCGTAATAAGCACGAAGTGCGGTTTTACGAATGGCGCGAGCCGAACTGTTAAGATTTTTTGCGCACAATTCCCCCAGCGCTCTACCGATAAACCGTCCGTTTTCACAACAAATTATCCGCAGACCGCCGTATTCAGGGTATGCTTCGCCATTCCGCAGTATATGACAAATACTCCGGACTGCCATGCGCATTCGTTCAGCCCGCGCCATTCGCAAAGACGCACTACGTGCTTACTGCGGCTCTGCCGCTCCTTTGCTCATATACTGGCGCTCAATTTATCACGACAGGAACAGTCTGATTCTTATGCAAGCATAAATCAGCCTGCCCCTGTCATGATAGCTGAACTTTTACAAAATATTACCGGCACCCGCCTTTCCCATAGCACACACTACAGACTAGGTTTATGATCCCGGTTTATGTCTAGCTTTTCGCTGTGATCTCCAACCCCGCAGGTACGGCTCTCTCCATGCCGCCCGCCGGGATTACGATACTCGCGATTCTTTTATGTCGATCGATTTTCCGGATCCTTCGTTCCATTCCTACCAGAGGCCCCCGGATCACATGCGTGATGCCGTCGCGGATATATCCTTCTGACATCTCCAGATGGTGATCCTGCCCGCACAGCTCCCTCAGGAACTTCTCTTCTTCGGGCTGTATCCTCCACAGCATGTCCGTTCCTTCCAGTACCTGGACGAATTCCCGGTATGGTTTCAGATGCTCAGACAAGGCAGCCGCATCTCCGGTCTCCATGAAAATATAATCAGGAAACATCTGGTATCTCTCTACATGCCAGCTTCCCTGATATCGTTTCATCCGGTCATATGTGAATACAAAAATGTCACGCAATACATCATTTGGTATATTCCGGCGGCAGGAAGACATGATCTCCTCGGCCTTTCCGGGATGGCATTTCAGTACGCACCACATAAAATCAACTCCCTTGTCTTTCGCAGAGTTATCTGCTCTACGAAACCTATATTAGTATAGCGCATCTTTTTTAGTGATTCAATAGAAATTCTTACTAATTTTTAAGTTCTTTGACTTCTAATATCCAACATATATCCATAATATTCTGAATTTTTACCATATTTTGTTGATATGCAGATAATATTCTGTCTGTTCTTATTACTGTATAATTCATTTTTTGTCCTGTATTTTCGTAGAGCAGATAACTCTACGAAACCTTTTGTTTTTACGCGCCCCGCGCCTGCATTCTCTCCGCGCTGCACTGCAGTTTTCCCATGTTCGCGCGCTTCTGTTCCATAGAGGAATGTACGTATCGATTCAGTGTAATATTCACATTGGCGTGCCCCAATATCTCGCTCAGGCTTTTCACATCGAATCCCGCTTCTATGCATCGGGTGGCAAATGTATGTCTCAGGGCGTGATAGTTGATTTCTTCCATCCGGCATTCTTTCAGACACCGTTTGAAAAGATTTTCCATTGATCTTGGCTCTACGAATTTGTCCGACCGCCCCGTCAGTATGTATGCCTCCTGAGGCATAGTCCTTATCATCTCCAGTCTCTCAAGGATAAATTCGGGGATCGGGATATCCCGCACAGAATTTCCGCTTTTGGGCGAAGTCACGATGATCTTTGTCTTTTTCGTTTCTCCCTGACCTGTCGTCTGGATCCTCTGCATTGTAAAGCGGATCTGCAGGATTGCTTCATCGTACAGTATATTTCCCCGCTGCAGTGCACACACTTCTCCCAGGCGGAGCCCCATGAAAAGGCTCAGCAGGATCCCTGTCTTGATCAGACTGTCATCCTGAAAGAGACACTGTTCCAGTACTGCGCACTCGCTCCTGTCAAGGATCCGGACTTCATCGCTGTTCCTTCGGAATTTCAACAGTTCAAAATGGCAGGGTGCCTCCAGCCCCTGCCGTCCTGCATAACTGCAGATGCTCCGCAGCACCGTGATCATGTCTTTCACGCTTTTCTCTGACAGCCCGCCGGTTCCGTCTCTCCTGCCCTCAGAGATCTTCTGCCTGATAAAATCTCCTATATACTCTGTGGTCAGTTCAGCCACATCCGTTTTCCCCATACACGGAAGAATATGGTTCTGCAAGAGATTCCTGTATTTTATATAGGAAGACTCCTTGACCCTCATCCGTGAATTCTCCAGCCACTGCTCCGCAATCGTCTCCAGCTGGTTTACCTGACTGTTCCCCGCTACCCTGTCCAAAATTGCTGCTAACCTGTTCCTGTTCATTTTTTACCATCCTCTCGTCTTTTGTAGGATCGTGAGTACAGCGGTATACCACATTTCATTCACTTGTACTCCGATGGTAACGATTATAAAGCAACAGGTTATGAGCTGGTCTTTATACTTTCAGCATCTCATTATAGGCGACTATGACATTGGTACACTTCCGAATATTTCGTTATTGTATTTTAGTTGTTTACGTTTTAGTTATTTACGATTTACTTAATTACCATCATCTCTCCCCAGCCCTACAATTCCGGCCACAAGTATCTTCACATCATCTATGATATAGTCAAAGGCTCCCGCCTGCCACATATTGATGAGCACCATACCGATCGGCACTGCCAGGATCATCCAGAGCACGCCGCCCATGCGGTACCCGATGTAGATCAGGATCAGTGTGACAAGAGGATTTAAGCCCACGCTGTCTCCCACCATCTTCGGCTGTAGAAGCTGATGGACAGCCTGTGTGATGACATAGATTACGACCAGAGCGACGGTCATCTTGTAATCGCCCATGAAAAATTTGTAGACGGCCCACGGGATCATCGCCGTTCCGGTTCCGAAGAAAGGCAGGAAATCCAGAAAAGCGATCAGAAACGCCACCAGCACGAAATACCCTGTTCCGAGGGCTCCCAGTCCTACAAGCAGGATTACAAACACGATTCCCATGATCTTGAATTGGGCTTTAAAGTATCCGCCTACAGCATACCGCAGATTGTCCATCACGAGAGTCATCCTCTTCTGCACAGACTGCGGAGCCACTTTCTTCATCCAGCCAAGCACTTCTTCCCGCTGTACGATGAAGAAGTAAGCAGACAGAACGGATACGAGGAATCCGATCAGATAGGACGGCACCTGTTTGGCGATATTTCCCGCTGCAGTCACCGTCGGTTCGCTGATGCCGGACACCAGATTGCCCATGTATTCATCCAGGTTCTGGACTACCGCATTCCAGCCGTTCTGAATACCCGACGGCAGCCTCTCGAATACTCCGGAGAGTGTGTCTCCGATCTGTCTCAGCCCGGTTTCCAGCTGTGCATACATCTCCGGGAAATTCTGGATCAGTGAACTGATCTCCGCCACCAGACGGCTGATCCCGAAATAAAGCGCCAGTATGATCGCAGCCAGGACCAGGATCACGATCAGGGCGGATCCCAGTTTCTTAACAATCTTAAGCCTTTTCTCCAGCCAGTTGACCAGAGGAGCGGCGATAGCCGCAATGATCCATCCCACCACGAAGGGCGCAAGGAACCGTAGCAGATTCCAACCTATGACTACAAATGCGACGGTGGCAAGGATGCTGAACATGAGCCTTAAAGCCACCTGCCAGTAAGGGCGTCTATTTTCCATCCTGTTCCTCTCCATTCATGCCAAAACATTCTGATTCGACCAGTTCCCATATTTCATCTCTCCCCTGTTTCGTCTGAGAGGAGAAAGGGATCACCTTTGTTCCGGGCACAAGGGCCAGTCCTGTCTTCAGCATCTTGACGTGCTTCTGAACCTGACTGCGCTTGATCTTGTCCAGCTTGGTCGCGATGATGACCGGCTGATACCCCTGTTCGATCACCCAGTCGTACATCATCTTGTCGTTGGCGGACGGCTCATGCCGTATGTCGATGAGCAGGAACACTGCTTTAAGCTGTTTGGAGCTGTGCAGATATCTCTCGATCATCCTGCCCCACTGTTCCTTCTCTTTCTCGGATACTCTGGCATAGCCGTAACCTGGCAGGTCCACCAGATAAAGTTCGTCGTTTATATTATAAAAATTAATCGTCTGCGTCTTTCCCGGCGTCGCGGAGATGCGCGCATAGGACTTCCGGTTCATAAGGGCGTTGATCAGGGAAGATTTTCCTACATTCGACTTCCCCGCAAACGCCACCTCCGGCTTGTCGTTCACCGGCAGGGGGCTGGTCACCCCGCATACCGTTTCCAGATTTATACTTCGGATTATCATATACCCTCCTGATCTCTGATCTTATTCCGTTAGTGCAGCTCCCAGCACTTCATCCATATTTTCTACCGGGATGATCTCCAGGCCTTTCGTTATCTCTGCGGAAAGTTCCTCTACGTCCACTGTATTTTTCTTCGGAACAAGCACCGTCTTTATACCTGCGCTCTTAGCGGCCAGAAGCTTCTCTTTGAGTCCTCCGATGGGGAGCACCCGGCCCCGGAGAGTGATCTCGCCTGTCATGGCAAGGTCTGAGCGCACTTTCTTCTCCGTCACTGCAGAGAGCATGGCCGTAGCCATGGTAATACCGGCGGACGGCCCGTCTTTCGGCACCGCTCCTTCCGGAATATGAACGTGGATATCATGTTTTTCAAAGAAATCTTCCGGGATGTCATACCGGCTGCTTACAGAACGGATATAGCTGATCCCGGCTCTTGCAGATTCCTTCATCACATCGCCCAGCTGACCTGTCAACATCAGGTCTCCGCTGCCGGGCATTACATTGACTTCGATCTGCAGGGTATCACCGCCCACGCTTGTCCATGCCAGACCTCGCACGATTCCGACTTCGGGAGCCGGATTCGCCATCTGGTATGTATATTTCTCTTTCCCAAGGAATCTGTGAATATTGCGATCTGTCACGCTGATCTTCCTGCGGTCGGTAGTCAGGATTTCTTTTGCCGCCTTCCTGCACACATTGCCGATCTCCCGCTCCAGTTGACGCACGCCCGCCTCTTTCGTATAGTTGCGCGCCATCTTCCAGATCGCATGTTTACTGAATGTAAGCTGTTCCGGCGTCAGTCCGTGTTTCTCCAGCTGTTTCGGGATCAGATGTTCCTGAGCGATATGGAGTTTTTCATTCTCCGTATAACTGCTGATCTCGATCACTTCCATACGGTCAAGAAGCGGACGGGGTATCGTCTGAAGCGTATTTGCCGTGGTGATAAACAGGACTTCCGACAGATCCAGAGGCACTTCCAGATAATGATCGCGGAACTTGCTGTTCTGTTCACTGTCCAGCACTTCCAGAAGAGCTGAAAATGTATCTCCCTTATAGTCTGTACTTACTTTATCGATTTCATCCAAGAGCATGACCGGATTTTTCACGCCTGCCATACGGATTCCGTTTGCGATCCTTCCCGGCATAGCCCCTACATATGTCTTTCTGTGTCCTCTGATCTCAGCCTCGTCGCGCACGCCGCCCAGCGAAATGCGGACATACTGTTTTTTCATCGCACGGGCCAGTGATCTTGCGATAGAAGTCTTTCCGGTTCCCGGAGGGCCTGCCAGACAGAGGATCGGGCTGTCGCCTTTCTTTGTCAGCGTCCTTACCGCAAGGAACTCAAGAATTCTCTCTTTCACCTGCTCCAGTCCGTAGTGATCTTCATCGAGCACTTTTTTTGCATATTCGATATCATTGTTGTCTTTTGACGCTTTATCCCACGGCATCTCCAGCAGCGTCTCGATATAAGTCCGGATCACTCCGCTCTCCGCCGGGGAATTCAGTGAACTCTTAAAGCGGTTGATCTCTTTCTGGAGCTTTTCTTTCACTTCTTTTGGCGCCTTTAATTTCTTCAGGGAATTCTCAAACTCTTCGGCGTCCGATACAGTGGAATCTTCGCCCAGCTCCTCCCGGATCAGCTTTAACTGCTCCCGCAGGATATATTCCCTCTGGTGCTTGTCCACACGCTCCTTGACTTTCTTCTGGATCTCTTCCTTGATATTCATGATCTGGACTTCATTGACCAGACGGAAGGAAAGTTTCTCATATCGTTTCCGGAGATCCGTCTCATTTAATATTTCCTGCTGATCCGTATACTGCAGCGGAATATTCGCCGCGATCTCATCCACCAGTTTCCGGATTCCTTTGATATCCAGTAGCTGTGCGACGGATTCCTTTGACATCTTACCGTTCTTGGCGGCATACTCTATGAGCATATCCTTCAAGCTCCGCTCCATGGCTTCGCTGTTTATATCATCCGGCATGTCCTGATCGGACTCGTCGATGATCTCGACATTTGCGCGAAGATACGGGTCTGCAAATTCAATCTCTTTTAGTCGTCCTCTTGTCTCTCCTGCCACAAGGACTCTGACGATATGTTTCGGAAGCTTGATGATCTGCTTGATCGTTCCCACCGTACCGATCTCGTACACGTCGTCGATCCCCGGATTCTCTGTGTCAATGGATTTCTGTGCAGTCAGAAATATCTTCTGTTCTTCTGTCATTGCCTCCTGAATTGCAGCGATGGAACGCTGTCTGCTCACGTCGAAGTGGACCACCATCTCCGGCATGATGGTCATTCCCCTGAGCGCGACCATAGGCAGGCTCTTTATCTCGTTGTCCATTCAATTTCCTCCTCCATTAAGACAAAAGGCGGGTACACATGGAAATATGCCATTGTACCCGCCTGATCGGCCCGGTATAGTTACGTCACGTTTACTGTATACACGAGCCCTTTCCTCTCTATAACGCCGTCATTATGCACTCTCTGACGTCAGGAATGATCTTCTCTCTTCCCCGTCGCGCAGATACAGCGGTTCTCCGGTTCCGAGCACTGTTTCTTTTGTAATGCGGCACTCTTTTATCGTCTCATCCGACGGCACCCGGAACATTGTGTCCATCATGATCTTTTCCATGATGGCGCGCAGTCCTCTTGCTCCCGTCTTACGTTTGAGCGTAGTCTCCGCGATAGCTGTAAGCGCATCCCGGTCAAACTCCAGCTTCACGCCGTCAAGTTCCAGAAGCTTCTGATACTGTTTCACGATCGCGCTTTTTGGCTCTGTCAGGATACGGATCAGAGCTTCCTTATCCAGCAGATCCAGCGATACCGTAACCGGAAGTCTTCCCACCAGCTCCGGGATCAGACCGTATTTCACAAGATCCTGGGGCAACACTTCGTGAAGAAGCACATCCATATCGTACTCGTGCTTTTCCGCAATCTCTGCGTTAAATCCGATGGATTTTCTGTCAAGACGGGTCTCGATAATCTTATCGATGCCCTCAAATGCTCCGCCGCAGATAAACAGTATATTCGTCGTATCGATCTGGATCAGTTCCTGGTGAGGATGCTTTCTTCCCCCCTGAGGCGGTACGGAAGCAACGGTTCCCTCTATGATCTTTAAGAGAGCCTGCTGTACGCCCTCGCCGGATACGTCTCGTGTGATCGACGGATTTTCCGACTTTCTCGTGATCTTGTCGATCTCGTCAATATAAATGATCCCGTGCTCTGCCCGCTCGATATCTCCGTCCGCGGCCTGAATCACTTTCAGGAGGATGTTCTCCACATCTTCTCCCACATATCCTGCCTCTGTAAGAGCTGTCGCGTCTGCGATCGCAAACGGAACGTTCAGGATCTTCGCAAGTGTCTGGGCCAGCAGCGTCTTTCCGCATCCTGTAGGCCCGAGCATGAGGATATTGCTCTTCTGGAGCTCCACACCGAGATCCTGCTCGGCCATGATCCTCTTATAATGGTTGTACACTGCCACCGAGAGGACTTTCTTCGCCTCATCCTGTCCGATTACATAATCATCCAGAAATTCTTTCATCTCCTCCGGCGTCAGGAGATTGATATCATCATATGCTCCGCCTTCATTATAATCCAGCTCTTCCTCAATGATCTCGGAGCAGATGGCGATGCACTCGTCACAGATGTATGTGCCGTTGGGTCCGGCGATCAGTTTTCTCACCTGTGCCTGCGTCTTGTTGCAGAAAGAGCACCTCACGATATCATCCATCATTTTTCCTGCCATATTCTTCACCTCATACCGACAATTAGTGTTTTACGATCACTTCGTCGATCAGACCGTAAGCTTTCGCTTCCTCTGCGGACATAAAGTTGTCACGTTCTGTATCGGCTTTGATCGTCTCGAGAGACTGGCCTGTGTTTGCAGCCAGGATCTCGTTTAATTTCTGTTTTGTGCGGAGGATATGCTCCGCTGCGATCTGGATCTCAGTAGCCTGACCCTGAGCGCCGCCTGACGGCTGATGGATCATAATCTCAGCGTTCGGCAGTGCGAATCTCTTGCCTTTCTTACCGCCGGACAGGAGAAATGCTCCCATGCTGGCAGCCATACCGATACATACGGTAGACACATCGCACTTGATATACTGCATCGTATCATAGATCGCCAGACCTGCCGTCACAGATCCTCCCGGGCTGTTGATATAAAGCTGGATATCCTTCTCAGGATCGTCAGCTTCAAGGAAAAGGAGCTGCGCCACAACAACGCTTGCAGACACATCGTTTACTTCCTCTCCGAGGAAGATGATCCTTTCCTTCAAAAGTCTCGAATAAATATCATAAGACCGCTCACCGCGGCTCGTCTGCTCAATGACATAAGGTACTAAACTCATGTATGATTCCTTCTTTCTTAAATTCTTTTTTATAGCACTAAAAGGTGCACCCTGCGGCACACCTTTTCCTGCTTTCCTGCTTAACCCTCTACTGCCGCGTCTGCAATGAGTGTCACTGCCTCCTGGACTGCAATGTCCTCTTTCATCTGTTTCCTCTCATTGTCGCCCATGAACTCTTTGAGCTTGTCAACTTCCATCTGATAGGAATCTGCCATCTTCTGAAGTTCTTCGTCCAGACGCTCATCTGACACTTCGATATTCTCTGCAGCCACAACAGCCTCCAGCACAAGTCTTGTGCGGATTCTCTTCTCAGCCTGCGGCTTGAACTCTTCCATCATCTTCTCTTCTGTAAGACCTGTGAACTGGAAGTACTGCTCCAGGCTCATTCCCTGCTGCATGATACGGCGTGCAAAATCATCCGTCATCTGTCTTGCCTGAAGATCGATCATCGGTTCCGGAATATCGATCTGTGCGTTTGCAACAGCCTGCTCAACGGACTGATCTTCTCTCTTCTGTTTTCCTTCGCGCTCTTTGCGCTCTTTGATCTTAGCCTTAACCTCAGCCTTGTAGTCGTCTACAGTCTCGCTTGAATCGGATACGTCGGAGACGAACTCATCATCGAGCTCCGGAAGCTCTTTTGCTTTGATTCCCTTAACCGTACATTTAAATACTGCAGCTTTTCCTGCCAGTTCTTTTGCCTGGTAGTCCTCCGGGAATGTCACATTGACTTCAATTTCCTTTCCGATCTCCGCTCCTACAAGCTGATCCTCGAATCCCGGAATGAACGCTCCGGAACCGATTGTCAGAGGATAATCCTCTCCCTTGCCGCCATCGAAAGCGACGCCGTCAACGAATCCCTCAAAATCAAGTGTGATCTGATCTTTGTCCTGAACGGCTCTGTCAGTCACATCGATCGTTCTCGCATTACGCTCACGCTCTTTCTCGATCTCCTCGTCAACTTCTTTCTGTGTTACTCTCGTAGAAACTTTATCCACTTTCAGTCCTTTATATTCACCGAGTGTAACTTCCGGCTTCACAGCGACTTCTGCTGTAAAGATAAACGGTTTTCCCTTCTCAAGCTGAGTGATCTCAACCTTCGGCTGGGATACGATCTCAAGCTCGCACTCGTCGTAAGCTTTTCCATATGCCTCTGATATCATATGATTCGCAGCTTCATCATAGAACACTTCCGGTCCGTACATTTTCTCGATCATCTGACGCGGCACTTTACCTTTACGGAATCCCGGAAGGCTGATCTTGCTGCGCTCTTTTAAGTATGCAGCCTGAAGCGCTTTCTCTACATCTTCTGCTGACACCTCGATTGTCAGCTTCGCCATATTATGTTCTAATTTTTCTACCTGTAAACTCATTTTCTTCCTCCTTGAATGTGCAAAGTAAGAATTGTCCGCGTTTTCGGTCGAAACATACATCAGGACATACCTTTGCAGTCATTAAAACAGTATAGCACATAAAACCGCATATTTCCAGTACTTTTTGCCATAAAAGTTATCCATAAAACTTATCCGCGAAACTCATCCACAAGACTTAGCCTTCATAAACAATCGACGCTTTTACTTCTTCCGCCTTCTCTTCACCGCATAAAATAGCTGTCAGCTTAAGCGCAAACGGAATCGCAGCGCCCATTCCCCGGCCTGTAGTGATATTTCCGTCTGTAACCGTCGGTACTCTCAATACTTCTCCGCAGTCAAGCTGATCTTCAAAAGACGGGTACGCGCACGCCTTTTTTCCTTTCAGTAGTCCGAGTTCGCTCAGAACCGTCGGTGCCGCACAGATAGCCGCCAGGTATTTCCCCTGGCTGTCAAATGCAAGGAGCTGCCCTTTCAGGCCTTCATGAGCTTTCAGATTCAGTGTTCCCGGCATTCCCCCAGGAAGGACAAGCATATCCGCCGCCGCGATATCCGCTTCCTCAAAAAGCTTATCCGCCTCTACAAGGATATCATGCGAACCATGGATCTGCTTCCTTCCCATCACGGACACCGTCTCAGTCTCTACGCCTGCCCGACGAAGGATATCCACGACCGTGAGACCCTCGATTTCCTCAAAACCATCTGCGAGAAAAACACATACTTTTTTCATTTTTATCTACCTCCTACTGTTTATTCCAGAATCTTCTTTACCTGTTCCAACGTAATATCGCATTTCTCTGCAATCTTCTCAGGGGAATCTCCCTGAGCATGCAGGCGCAGGACTTTTTTGGCCATTTCCATACCCTTTTTTATTCCCAGCTCTTCCACATAATCACTTAAATTGCACATCTGATCCAACTCCTTTATCAGACTTTGTCCTTTCTCCATTATAGCGAATCTGTTTTTCAGTTACAAGCGGTTGATTTTCACCTCAATGTATTCTACTATTTATCATATACTTATCACGTCCGCGAGCCGTGATATTCAGACAGGAGGAAATATCATATGGAAATCGAACGTAAATTTCTGCCGCTCATGGATCAGCTTCCATTTCGGCCGGAAGATTTTCCGTGCCGCCGGATCGAACAGGGATATCTCTGCACAGATCCTGTCGTACGCATCCGAAGGGATAACGACGAATATTTTCTGACATATAAATCAAAAGGTCTCCTGAGCCGAGAAGAATACAATCTTCCTCTCACCCCGGAAGGCTACGCTCATCTTCTGACGAAAGCAGACGGCCGAATCATCACAAAGAAAAGATATGTGATCCCGCTTGAAAATAATCTGAAACTTGAGCTGGATATTTTTGAAGGCGACCTCGCCCCACTTATCATCGCAGAAATCGAATTCCCGGATGAGGAAACGGCCAGGGCATATCAGCCTCCGAAATGGCTCGGAGAGGATGTCACATACTCTCCCCTGTATCATAACAGCGTTCTAAGCTCTCCCGATACAGACATATCATCTCTGCACACCACTCAGCATTCAGATTAATCGCGCTATAGCAACGTTTTGTTGCTTAATTGCATTAATTATCCAATCTGTTGCATATCATCTTCATTTACAGGAAAAATTGATATAATGATGAAAAATTTTGCAGTTTCCTGTAAATGGAGGTGTTTCCGTGTCCAATATCCAACTTGCGGCCAATCTGCGCCGTCTAAGAGTCGATCACAAATACACACAGGCACAGATCGGCGAGAAACTGAATATTTCACGGCAGGCATACTCCAACTATGAAGCCGGAAAGAGGATTCCCGATCTGGATCTTCTGATTCGGATTGCGGATATTTATCACGTTACCCTTGAACAGCTTATCCTTCAGCCCTGCTCCGGCGCAGGAGTCATCAATCAGAATTCCGGCCCGTACTATATCGGAATGGAGATCGAAAGCGCGGATATGATCTATCTCACAAAAGAAGAGGTTGAACTTCTGACACATTACAGAAATGCAGAAGAAGATGACAGGAAACTGACGAGGAAAGTGTTGAAGATGTAATTCGTGTTTATTGTATAGATTGCCCTGCAGAAAACAGAAAAGGGAGTTGGTCTGTATTGTGGATGCTGTGAGAAGCGGATACTGTAACGCCATGCCGGCCCGCTTTACCTCATCCCCTGGAATCCCTGTAACGAAAAAGGAAATGCTCGTCCATTGGAACTCGCACTTCCTTTCACCGTTACATCCATTCAAATCTTTGAGGTAAAGCGGGCCGGCATGGCGATGCAGTTCCCCTTTTTTCTGCGTCAGCTTATATATCTGAAAATTTTTGCTTGAACCATCACATGATCTCTGGAACAAACACGAATTTACAATATATGCTTCTTTTTGAAGATAATGATACACCCCACAATAACCACCACGCTCAGCACCACAACAAACGGATATCCGTCTTCCAGTCCCGGCATATCTTTGAAGTTCATTCCGTACCACCCGGTGATCAGGGTCAGGGGGAAGAAGATCGTGGATATCACCGTCAAAAACTGCATATTGCTGTTCTGCCTGGCGTCGATCTGAGCCTGATATGCTTCTTTTACCTGCTGCGCATACTCCAGCAGATGGCTTGTCCGGCTCATGAGCCGGTCCGCCCGGTCGGTCAGTGTACCGAAGTATTTCAAGTGTTTTTTCAGGAAGAATCCGTTCTCATTCTCTTCCAGTTCTTTTGTCAGATCCATGATTTCATCGTAATAACTGCGGAGATTTAACAGTTCGCGGCGCAGCGGCATCAGTTTTGTCTGAAAGTTGGCGATGTGTTCCTGGCTGACGTCCTCTTCCATCCGCAGCAGCCTCCGTTCGTATGCAACCAGCATTTCCAGATCTCTGCTGATAAATTCCGAGATGTAATTATAGAGAAACCGTTCTTTTGTCTCACCCTGATGTGTCTTTTTCTGCTGGATACGACGGATCAGACGCTCAGAGAAGTCTTCATCATCCACGATCACCACATTGCTTCGGTTGACAAAGAAATACATTCTGTATCTACTTCCGAGAACATCCAGGAGCTTCGGAATGCACAGTGTTCCCACCACACAGTCCTGTTGGTTTTCAAGCCTGCAGAACCCGATCTTTGCCACCTGGATCTCGTTTTCATATATAATTCCCGCCTTTGCAAGTGTTGCGTCAGCGTGTCTGGAATCTGTAAGGAAGACCGCCGGCACCTGGTCGGCCTCCCACTCTTCCATTGTCACAGGAACAAGCTGCTCGCCAAATCTGTAAATCATTCTATCACCTGTTTATTTCTTTTTTCTCCCGATCATTCTTCTGTGCCCTCCGCTGCCTGATCTGCATTTCTCCGGGCCGCCCTGTCATATGCCTGCTGATAGAGGGCTTCCTGGGAATTAACCGGCTCTCCTTCACATTTAACAAGAGAATAATTGCCGTCGGCGTCCTCTTCCCTGGCTTTCTGATTGTCGCTGAGCATCAGGCTGAAGATTCCCTGAATTGTCTCCCTGATCGCCGGATCATATACAGGAGCTGCGACTTCCACTCTCTTTACTGTATTTCTTGTCATAAAGTCGGCAGAGGAAATATAATATTTTCTCCTTTCTCCGCATCCGAAGATATAAATCCTGGAATGTTCAAGGAAACGTCCGACAATGCTGATGATCCGGATATTGTCTGTCTGCCCTTTCACACCCGGGATCAGGCAGCTGATTCCCCGGATGATCATATCGATGTGAACTCCTGCCTGAGACGCCTCAGCCAGCTTATCGATAATCTTCTTATCGGTAAGTGAGTTCAGTTTCAGGCCGATATAAGCCTCCTCACCGTTTTTCTTGTGTTCTATCTCTTCTTCAATCATATCGATGACGCGGTTCTGCAGGCACTTGGGCGCTACGAGAAGATGATCGGATTCTTCCACCGTCTCGCCTTTGGTCAGAGCCTGGAACACTCTTGCCGCATCCATACCGATCTGCTCGTTTGCCGTCATAAGAGACAGATCCGTATAAAGTCTCGCTGTCTTCTCATTATAGTTTCCGGTACCAATCTGCGTGATATACTCGATACCATTCTTGCCCTTTCTTGTGATCAGACAGAGCTTGGAGTGAACTTTGAATCCCTCCAGTCCATAGATAATCTGACAGCCTGCCTTCTCCAGCATACGCGACCAGCGGATATTGTTTTCCTCGTCGAAACGTGCGCGCAACTCTACGAGCACAACGACCTCCTTACCGTTCTCAGCAGCTTCACAGAGAGCCTCTACAATCTTGCTTTGCTTTGCCAGACGGTAGAGTGTCATCTTGATGGAGATTACACTGTCATCCTCTGCCGCTTCATTCAGCATGCGCAGGAAAGGACGGATCGATTCATACGGATAGGAAAGGAGCTTATCCCCCTCTTTGATCTGTTTTAAGATACTTTCTCCATCCCGGAAAGACGCAGATTTCTGTGGTACTCTCCTCTCGTAGAACAGTTCCGGATTCATGCGCAGGAGATCTTCAATCTGAAATACAAACGAGAGATCCAGCGGAGCATCGCTGCGGAAAACGCGCTCCGGGGCCACGTCCAGATATCTGCAAAGCGTCTCTACCACAGAGCCGTCAATTTCCCTGGACATATCCAGACGCACCGGTGAGAGTTTCTTCCGCTCTTTCATCAGATCCGCCATGAATTCACGGTAATCCAGATCCTCATCATAGAGCGCGTCCGCGTCAATATCCGCATTTCTCACGACGCGGATCAACGATTTTCCTATCACCTTATATCCCTTGAACACTTTTCCGATATAGTGCAGAATCAGGTTTTCGGACAGGATATATCTTCCCTTTCCTCCCGGAATCTCGATCAGACGTTCCAGCATATTGTTTGTACACGGAATGATTCCGATCCTTTCTTTTCCGCTTCTTGTCTCAAGGACGACGACCGCATAGATTTCCTGATTTCTAAGGAACGGGAACGGCTGTCTCTTCCCGACGATAGTCGGAGAACTCAGCGGTACGATCTCGTGATTAAAATACTGCTCCAGGAATTTCTTTTCTTCAGGCTTAGCTGTTGTGAAATCGATCAATGTAATGCCATATTCTGCAACTTTATCCATCAGATTCTTATATGCGGCATCTTTCCTCTTATTGAGTTTTTTTACAACTTTTAATATTGCTTTGATCTGCTCCTCAGAGGTCATATTTGTCTTATTATCTTTGATCTTCTTATTGACAAGCATCTGATCCTGAAGGGAACCGACTCTCACCCGGAAAAATTCGTCCAGATTACTCTGATAAATGGAGACAAAATTCATCCGCTCGCAAAGCGGCACCGCCTGATTTTCTGCTTCTTCCAGTACTCTCTCGTTAAATTTCAGCCATGACAGCTCTCTGTTCATATAAATATTTTCCATATCTTTGTTTTCCTCCTTTGTGATCAGCACAGTTTATTTCCGTTGGCCACCAGTTTAAACTTACAGTTCAGCCGTTCCGCAGCTCTCCTGCACATCATCATACGTTTCAAAAATATCTCAAAATAATCCATCACTGTACAGATGGAATCATCCAGTTCAAGCTCCATTTGTATAATACGCTTTTCTTTGTAAATAATCAACTTCGAAGATAGAGCCGCATAGTTTACCCGGTCATGGATGTCAAATGTCGCCTTGTTCCGGTTCTGCACCCTGTTGCGCCGCACATCTGTCTTATCCGCCAGGATCAGCGCCGCGGATACATCGTCCACAGCCGCGCCCGTAGCCTCGTCGTGATGTCCGATGGCGGTAGTCACCACAAGGATGTCTTTAAGAGGCATATCCGTATCTTTCAGGATCTGATAGGCAAGGATTGCTCCGCTGTGGGCATGGTCGTGCCGGTTGATACTGTTGCCGATATCGTGCATATACCCGGCGATCTTTGCAAGCTCAGTCTTATGTTTGCCGCAGCCTAGCTCCTTTAAAATCTTACCTGCGGTCTCCGCTGTCTTTGAAGCATGCTTTTTCGAATGTTCCGTGTACCCCAGCTCATTGAGCGTGGCATTTCCTTTCTCGATCAGCAGGTTGATCTCCTCGTTCATCCTGATCTGCTTGTAATCCGTCTTCATCACAGTCTTCTCACCGCCTCCATCGCAAGTGCCGATCTCTCGCATTCCTGTGCGGTCATGGTAATCTGCCAGCACAGAGGGCTTCCCTTCATATGTTCGGATGCATAACTCAGCCCGTTTGTCCTCTCATCCAGAAACGGCCGGTCGATCTGGTTCGGATCCCCGAGCAGAATGATCTTCGTATCTTTTCCCGCCCTCGTAATGATCCCCTTGATCTGGTCCGGCGTTGTATTCTGAGCCTCGTCAATAATCAGATATGTCTTCACGATCGACCTGCCTCTTATGTAGTTGAGCGCCTCGGCCTGGATGATTCCTCTGGCAAAGATCTCGTCAACTTTTCCTTTCAGCTCTTCCTCGTCCTGATACCGTTCTTCTTCGCTGGAATCGATAAGCTGCTCCAGATTGTCGATAATAGGTCTCATCAGAGGCGATATCTTTTCCTGCTCGTCCCCCGGCAGGAACCCGATGTCGTCGTCGAACTGGGCATTCGGGCGGCAGATCAGGATCCGACGGTACTCCCCTGTGGGATGATTCAGCAGTTTCTCCAGACCTACCGCCAGGGAATAGAATGTCTTACTTGTCCCCGCCATTCCTTTCACAATAACCAGAGGCGCTTTCTCCGCCGGCTGCATCAGAGCCTCCTGCAGGAAATACTGTCCGGCATTCCTCGGGGAGATGCCGTAAGGAGCGCTTTTGCGAAATTCCAGCTTTCGGATCATCCCGTTTACTACCCGTCCGAGCTGAGTC
Source organism: Candidatus Mediterraneibacter surreyensis (assembly GCA_019118885.1). Lineage (GTDB taxonomy): Bacteria > Bacillota > Clostridia > Lachnospirales > Lachnospiraceae > Mediterraneibacter > Mediterraneibacter surreyensis. The sequence goes on from DWYB01000024.1 coordinate 96,239, forward strand.
TTTTTCGCAGACTGATCCGCCTTTAAGATGACGAACTGATTTTCCTCCAGTTTCGGTACATAGCTTTCCCCGTCTTCTCCGAGCACATACGTCTGATCCACCGGCACTCCTTTTTTCTTGAATTCCTTAAATAATTCTTCCGGCACATACAGTTCGCACCTGCCGCTGTACTGATTCTCATGTTCCAGCACCTGATCCGTGGTGAAGTCTTCCGCACAGATGCCAAGGATCTGAGCTTTGATCCGCAGAAGCAGATCTTTCGTCACAAGGATGACCTGCTCATCATGGGATCCGGCCAGTCCGAGACAGACTCTTAAGATCCGGTTGTCCGCCACTTCGCCGGACAGATCTTCCGGAAGCTTTACATTGACAAAATTTTTCTCTACACAAAGCATTCCGCCGTTATCCAGCGGCACTCCTTTCAGGAGATCCCCTTTCTGGCGGAACTGCTCAAGATAACGGATCACTCTGCGGGCGTTGGCCCCTGTCTCCCCTTCCGCTTTCTTAAAGTGATCCAGTTCCTCCAGTACGACCATCGGGAGCACGACAAGATTGTCTTCAAAACTCCCGATCGCGTAAGGCGCCTGCAGAAGTATATTTGTGTCCACTACATAAATCTTTACCATATAGTTTCCTCTCAAGTTTTTTAAATTTTATATGTAGTCTATTTTATAATAAAGTTCTGTACGTTGGAGTGATAAAAATGTTAAATGTAAGTAAAAACACCGGATATATGCAGTTTTTGTAATAAAACTACAAAATCCGATGTCTTTTATAAGTCCGTATAAATCTTCGTTGAACTGCGCTGTCACACTTCGATCCGCTCCAACCTGCTTCCCATCCTGCTTAAGATCTCATTTGTAATAGTTCCAGCGGTCTCCGCCATATCTTCCGCCGTAAGTCTGTTGTTTCCTTCACATCCTATAAATACAACCTCGTCTCCTGGAGAGACTCCGGGTACGTCCGTTACATCCAGTGTGAGCTGGTCCATGCAGATACGTCCGATGACAGGAACTTTCCTTCCTCTTACAAGAGCCTGCCCGCAATTTGACAGACTGCGGGGAATCCCGTCCGCATATCCGGCAGTGACAATGGCTGTCTTTCGCATACTTTCTGCGGTATATGTAAGCCCATAACCGGCAGCTTCCCCGGCGGGCAGATCCTTTACGCATGCCACTCTCGCTTTCAGCGACAGCACAGGCTTCAGACTGACTTCCGCCCGGACTCTGTCCTCGGAAGAACTCAGACATCCGTAGAGCGCTATTCCCGGCCTGGCCAGATCATAGGCACAGGAATATTCCGGATAATTCAGGATTCCGTAGCTGCCCTGGATATGAGTCTGGAAGTCCGCTGTCCCCTTTGCCCGCAGATATTCTATGACACGATCAAATCTTCTGATCTGCTCTCTTGTGTATCTGGCTTCCGCTTCTGTTAGCCCGTCCGAGACACATAGATGGGAAAGCACTCCTGTAACCCGGATTCCCGGGAGCGCCCATCCCTTTTCCATTAGATCCTTCCTGTCGTAAGGGATCCCCAGCCGATGCATTCCGGTATCCACACCCATGTGCACATAGATCACATTGTTGCCGTCTATCCTTTTTTCACCATTTGCATTTTCTTCGTTTTCTGATTTTTCACAGTATTCAGCCATTTCCTTAACATAATCAAAATCCACAGCCGTCTGTGTCAGCTGATAAGATTTCAATTCCGGGAACGCATCCGGATGGGTATATCCAAGGATCAGTATCTGTCCGGATATCCCGGCTCTTCGAAGTCTTATACCTTCATCTACGGACGCCACGCAGTAATTGTGTATCCTGGCTTTCTGCAGGATACGCGACACGATAACATCTCCATGACCGTAAGCGTTCGCCTTTACTGCCGGCATGAGAGCACATTTTTCGCCGCATATCCGCTGCAGTTCTCTTACATTGTGAAGCAGGTTTTCCCTGTCCACCTCGATCCAGGCTCTTTCCGTCTTTCCGTTTCTCTCTGTCCTGCCGGTTCTCTCCGTCTCATCCATTTTCATGCGCCTCCTTTCTTCTGCAAAGCCGGGTGTACATCCGGTCAAGCAGAGCCGCAAGGACAAACGACAGAAGCGCAACACTTATAAACTGTACCAGGGCGTTTTCCACAAGCAGCGAAGTCATCCCCGCCGCTCCTGCGAATCCCCTCAAAACGATGAGAACCGCCGGGTGTATCACATACACGATCATAGAGATATTCCGTGTCCAGGCCGGCGCTTTTCCGGGAACTATCAGCAGCAGCCGGAACAGAAAGTACATAGCCGGTATAAGGAACAGATACATACTGTTATGACGCTGCAGATCCATCCGGAATGTCAGATAACTTTCCCCAAGCATCAGCGCCAGACTGACAGCCAGTCCGGCAATATCTCCGGATTTCCATCTTCTCCCGCCTGCAGTATGTTCTTTGCTGTTCTCCATCTTTTCCCGGATCATCATCCCCATAAAAAGGAATACGGGGGCATAAAAAATGCCGTTTCGCGTATAACTGCTCACAGTAAAGATTGCTTCATATACGGCTTTCAAAACAGGAATACGGCTGACAAGGCCGAAATAGCTGTCGCCGCCTGTTCCGATCAGATAGAGCAGAACTGTAATCACCAGTACTGCCCGGTCAGAAAAATATCTCAGCAGAGCCATGATCACCAGACAGCCAAGGATCACTGCGGGAAAATACCAGAGATGATAAAAGGTTCCGTCAAAGATTATCATACGGATAAATTCACCCGCGCTCCGTGGGAGTTCTCCCGAGTAGAAATTAACGGGAAGATAAAGTACCATCGAAACCGCATATAAAAACAGTGTCTTCTTTATAAAACGGATCACTTTCCCATTGTCAGCATATCCGCTTTTCTTCCATGAGCCCAGCACAAAGAATCCAGTCGTCATCAGAAAGAATGGAACCGCCACTCTTCCCACGCAGTAGGTCAGAAGAGTATCAAGACTTTCGCTCACTCCCGAGAAAGGCGCCGTATGGATGGCAGTCACCATGACGGCGGCCAGGATCCGGAAGTCATCGATTCCAGCATAATTTGCAGCCTGTGTACGTCCTCTTTCTTTCATCTTGTCTTCCTCTCTTCGCAATAGTACTCCTCCAGGCATAGTCCTTTCTTTGCCATGATCACAGAATGTGGCGTTCCCACATAGCGGAAATGCCATGGCTCTTCACTGATCCCGGTAACCGGTTCTTTGTCCTTCGCATACCGTTCGATAAAACCGTAGTAAGGCGCTGCTTCCCGGAACTTCTGGCAGATTCCGGACCGCGGGAACTCAGGGCAGATAAAATCTATGTCCGGCGCATTGGCCGCAAGGTCAATGGCAAGTCCCGTCTCGTGTTCGCTGCATGCTGGAAGAGCCACATACTTTCTCGCAAACGCAAGCCCTTTTTCCGCCACCGTATCTTCCCATATCTTCTGCTGTTCCTCCCGGGAACGCCAGCCGCTCACGGGAACGATGGAGTCTTTACTCCCGATATCAGCCAGCAGTACCTGCAATGCCTTCGCCGCCGTCCTCTCCATCAGTATGTCCGGATGGTCTTCAGATACGCATACAAGTTCTGACTCTTCCGGCTCCACCTGAATCGGATGATCTGCATTTACAAGAACAAGGTAATCTTGAATCATGCTCCCACCTCCATCTCGATCAGACGGCCGATCAGTTCCTTAAAGGAAATGCCTGCCGCCTTCATCATTCCCGGATACCGGCTGTGCGCGGTAAATCCCGGGATTGTATTTACTTCGTTAAAGTAAATCTTCCCCTCGGGAGTCAGGAACATATCCACCCTTGCAAAATCCCGGCACTTTAAGGCACGATAGATAAGTCCTGCCATATGACGGATCTCTTCTGCTTTCTCATGTGGAATTCTGGCCGGCACATAGATATTGGAAGTCTTAAGGGTGTACTTTTCCTCGTAATTAAAGAACCCCTCTGACAATTCGATCTCATCCACCTCTCCGATAAAAAGGTCTCCGTTTCCAAGGACTGCGCAGCCCACCTCGAATCCCCGGATCTGCTCTTCCAGGATTACCTCAGAGTCATGTTCAAACGCAAGTTCCACGGCAGGAATAAGCTCTTCCTCTCTGCAGACTCTCGTGATACCGAAAGAAGATCCCGCACGAACCGGTTTTACGAATAGCGGATACCCCAGTCTGCGGGCGCATTTCAACATCTCCCGCTCATCATACGGTTTTACGACAGTTATGGTCTCCGCCACCGGTACGCCCGCCGCCGCTGCAATACGGTGAGAAAGCTCTTTGTCCATTCCTACGGCGGAACTGAGCATTCCACAGCCTATGACCGGAATTCCCGCCAGTTCCAGCACTCCCTGTACAGTTCCATCTTCTCCATTCTTTCCGTGAAGAATCGGAAAAGCTGCGTCTAATGATATAGAGCGTATCCCGTCTCTTCCCTTGCAGCATATACCGTGTACCGTCTTATCCGTTGATACCCATACAGGAGTGCATTTTTTATCACTGAGCCATTTATCTTCAGGTATGTCGTCGATATTTCCCTGATACAGATACCACTGTCCGGTCTGACGGCTGATGCCGATCAGGATCCGCTCATAACGGTCTGTATCCATATTTTCTATCACTGCATGTGCTGACTGGAGCGACACCTCGTATTCCGTAGAGTATCCGCCGAACAAAACGGCGATTCTCTTCTTTGTGTTTTCTCTGTCTGTTATTCTGTTGTCATTCATTTTCTTTCTCTCCTTTTCCCCAAAACGGACAGTCTGGATCCGCTCTGTTTCTATGTGTCTGACTGCTGTCTGTTCCTGGCAGCACCTTACCGATCGATAAGAAAATGATATCAGTGCGGGATTAATGATTTTTAATGAAAACATGATGATTTAGCATATAGAATTATTAAGATTTTATAAAACAGTTCCATGAGTTGAGCGCCAGCATATGAGGAAAACAGCGGCGAAGCCGCGTCCATGTTGCCATCCTGACAGTAGATGTGGTATCATACCCACTATACTGTTTTACTTCATTAAATAAAAGGAGATCACAAAAGATACGTTATGGACTACACGATCACAGAAATGCTCTGGCTTTTCCTCATCTATTCTTTCCTGGGATGGATCTTTGAGGCGGTAGTCGGAACAATCAAGAACAAAAGATTTACGAACCGCGGATTTTCCACAGGTCCTTTCTGTATGGTATATGGATTCGCAGCAGTCATCATGCAGATCACCCTTGCTGATCTGACGGACAATCCTGTTTTTCTGTTTATCGGATGCGGAATACAGGCCACTGTCATCGAATGGTTTACCGGCAAACTCCTCGAGCTGGTCAACCGCCGCAAATGGTGGGATTATTCGGATAAGAAATGGAATTTTGACGGATATATCTGTCTGGAGTATACAATCCTGTGGGCCATTCTCGGATTTGCCGCAGTACGGTACGGAAATACATTTTTCCTGTTCCTCTACAAACTGCTTCCCGCGCCGGTGCCTGCAGTGATCACTTGGATCCTTTCGGGCTATACGGCTCTGGATGCAGCAGTTTCTCTTGCGGCGATCTTCCATCTGCGCAGCAAAAAGAAAGGACAGGGAACACACACCGGCATACTCTCTTCCAGAATGTACCGCGCCGCGGCTGCCTTCATCGGCTATGTAGAACGCCGTATGGCAAAGGCTTATCCCGTCATAGAGGAAAAATCCGAAGAGATCTTAAAAGAAGGAAAATTCGCAGAAGGCTGCGGGTTCTACAAACTGTTCTGGCTCTTCCTCATCGGCGCTGTCCTGGGAGATATCACGGAAACGATCTTCTGCCGCCTTACCGCCGGTGTCTGGATGAGCAGGAGCAGCCTTGTATGGGGCCCTTTCAGTATCGTCTGGGGACTTGCCATTGCTCTTGCCACATCCCTTCTTTATAAAGACAGAGAAAAACCGGACCGGCACATCTTCCTGATCGGTACATTTCTTGGAGGAGCCTATGAATATGTCTGCAGTGTTTTTACGGAACTTGTATTCGGCCAGGTATTCTGGGATTACAGCGACATTCCCTTCAATCTCGGCGGCAGGGTCAACCTGCTCTACTGCTTCTTCTGGGGAATCGCCGCTGTTGTCTGGATCAAACTTCTGTATCCGAGATTCTCCAGATGGATCGAGCGCATCCCGAAACTTGCCGGATACATAGCCACCTGGATCCTGGTCGTATTCATGGCTGCCGACATAATCGTATCATCCGCTGCTTTAATCCGTTATGACCAGAGAGCCGGCGGTCCTGCTGCCGACAGCGGCTGGGAACAGATCATAGATGAGACCTTTGACGACAGCAGGATGGAGCAGATTTATCCAAACGCAAAGCAGAGATAAACAGGGCTATCGGAAAATGACATTTTTTAGCCCTGATTTTCCCCAAAAGACATCTCCCGCAGAATTCCATGCTTTTTAGCGTGGGTTCTTCTGCGGGAGATGTCTTTTCCCTTATTGTTCATCCTGTTTTAGGGTGCAGAATGTCTGTGTATAACCACCCTGTTTTCATTCTATCTTTCGATATCGTTATAAAATCCCTCCGTACTATATTCTGACCATTTTAAATACATCTCTTGATAATTCTGTTTTATAAATTCTTTTATCTTACGTATTTCTCTATCAGTCAAAATTCCCCTCTCTTGAAGAACAGTACTCCCATCATCTTTCACAAAAAATTTAGCAGAACCGCCTTCTGTTAATTTTCTATCACTGGCATGAACATGCATACATTCAATCACACAATGGGATGTAAAGTATAAATAGTACCCAGCCACTTTAAACTCATAGTACTTCGGCATTTTATTCCTCCATAAATTTTTTGTTTTTTTCAAGATAATCTTTTACTATCTTTATCTCTATATCATCCATACTTGTTTCCAAAACCTCTCCATCTTGTGAGAGCACAGTTGCTTTTTCAGGACGATTAAGATTTAATATCTTATACCCTTCTTTACACCGAGTAAAAGCGTAACCATTAACAATAATATCAGCACCATCAGCTACATTTTTTATATCAATCATACTGCACCTTCACTTTCTTAATACTATCTAACACCTTGTTCGTATCAAAATATAAATTATTTAAAACAGGCACCAGATCAATATACTCTTCTTCCTCTTCATTATTATGCATGTATTTTGCCGTCACAACGAGATAGCCATGATCCCATTTTTTTATTTCCGAATATTTTTCGAGAGAATATGGCGCCTTAAATCGTATTACATGATTGTCAAAGCGGAAAACTGTGTAACCTTTTTCACTACTTAAAAGGGCTGTTTTATCACTCAAATCCATTCACTCTCCCTTCTAATACTACTATACAATTTTATTTTTCATTTGTCCATCGGGTTCCCGACATCCTCTTCAGATCTTGCTCCCCGATCTTATGCCGGTTGGCATATCCGGACAGGATCATGGTCAGCGCTCCGTCTCCAGTAATATTGCATGCAGTGCCGAAACTGTCCTGAAGAGCAAAGATTGTAAGCATCAGTGCTGTTCCCGTCTCGTCAAATCCCAGGACGCCTGTTATCAGCCCCAGGGAAGCCATGACTGTTCCTCCCGGAACTCCCGGCGCTCCGATGGCAAAGACGCCAAGGAGCAGACAGAACAGTACCATTGTTCCAACATCCGGCATCTTCCCGTACAGAATCTGAGATACGGTCATGACGAAGAATACTTCGGTCAGCACGGAACCGCACAGATGGATATTGGCAAACAGCGGAATGCCGAAATCTACCATGTCATCCCGAAGGGGCGGCTCTGATTTCTTCGCACAGCGCAGCGCCACCGCCAGCGTCGCCGACGACGACATAGTTCCGATGGCGGTAATGTATGCCGGTCCGTAGTTCTTTACCACATCCAGCGGGTTGCTGCCCGAATAGATACCTGCTGCGATATAGAGCACCGCCATCCAGAAATAATGCCCCACGATGACGATCAGTACGATCTGAATGAACACCGGCAGCTGTTTTGTGATCGTTCCCTCGTAAGAGAGCGCGCAGAAAGTAAATCCGATAAACACCGGCAGGATCGGGATCACCACTCTGGTCACGGCCTGCAGGACGATCTTCTGAAATTCTTCCAGCATGTTCGTTATAGTCACTGCGTTTGTCCACGTACACGCAAGTCCCAGAAGTACGGATAAGACGAGGGCGCTCATCACTGACATGATCTCAGGAATCTCCAACCGAAAGATCACTTCCGGAAGTTCTTTCAGCCCTTCTACCTCAGAAACAATAGACAGACGGGGAATGATCCCGTATCCGGCAGCCATGGACAGAAGCGCCGCCAGAATGGACGACATATATGCGCAGATCAGCGCTACTCCAAGCATGCGGGAAGCGTTTCTTCCAAGCCTTGTGATCGACGGCGCGATAAATCCGATCACGATCAGAGGCACACAGAAATTGATAAGCTCCGACAATACAAATCTGACAGTTACGACAACATTCATCACTGCGTCGCCGACAGCCCCGGCAGATTCGAATCCTGCGAACTGTCCTGCGATGATTCCGATCACTACTCCTACAAGCAGTTTAAACGGAAGACTGGTGAATACTTTTTTCATTTAAAATCCTCTCTTTTTCTCAGTTTATCATGATGTATTTTTCTGTTCATGATGTGCCGTCCTATTATAATTGATATGTACGGTGCTGGCAACAGATATTTATTTCCATTATTCTTGATATAGTAACAGTTCAGCACGCTCCATTCAGAAAACTGCATTGTCGCTTGACAAAAGTTATATCTGTGTTACGATATCACAGTAAGTGTCCGCGCACAAGACGGACAGATCAGTTCTAAAGGAGTAAAGCAATGGCACTTTATAATAACAGGATCGTAGTAAAGGTAGGAACTTCCACACTCACAAACGACGCGGGCAAGAGCGACCTGCGCGCCACAGACCGTCTGGTATGTACGCTGGCCGATATCCACAATATGGGATATGAGGTCATCCTCGTATCTTCCGGAGCAATCGCTGTCGGAAGGAACAAGCTGAACATGCATAGCAGGCCGGACAGCACCACCATGAGAATGAAACAGGCCGCAGCCGCCGTCGGGCAGTGCAGCCTGATGTACCTCTATGACAAATTTTTCGGGGATTATGATAAAACGGTAGCCCAGATCCTCCTGAATGCAGAGGATATCGAGCAGGAAGAAAAGAAAGAGAATCTTACGAATACATTTAACGCGCTCCTTGAAATGGGAGTTATACCGATCGTAAATGAAAATGATTCCGTCAGCTACACGGAGATTGAGTCCGAAGACAGACTGTTCGGAGACAATGACATGCTCTCCTCTGTGGTTGCCGTGCTCTGCAAGGCAAAGCGTCTCATCATCTTATCCGATATCGATGGCTTCTATGACAGCGATCCGCGTCTCCACCCGAACGCAAAGCTGATCGAGCAGATCGATACCATCGACGAGAGCGTCTACTCTCTGGCAGGGGGCGCCGGCTCCAGAAGAGGCACCGGCGGCATGCGCACGAAACTTCAGGCTGCGCAGCTGGCCACATCCAACGGGATCGATACGATCGTGACTAATGGAAAGAGCCCGGAAGCTCTTTACGATATCGTGAAAGGCGGGAAAGCCGGAACGCTCTTTACCGGGAAGATATAAATTTATATCAGTGTTTCCTGTTTGAGAAAGAGGCCTTCTCCAGTGTGAGAAGGTCTTTTTTTCGCTCAACCCCGCCTGCATACCCGGTCAGACTCCCGTCCGATCCCAGCACCCGGTGGCACGGCACGATAATCGACACGGGATTGTGTCCTACCGCTCCGCCTACGGCCTGAGCTGACATCGTCTTCATGCCCCGCTGTTCTGCGATCTTATCCGCCAGCTCTTTATATGTAGTGGTCTTACCGTAAGGAATCGTTAAAAGCATCTCCCACACAGCCAGACGGAAATCACTGCCTGTCAGATGAAGCGGCGGGGTAAATTCCGGTTCTTTCCCGGAAAAATAGATGTCCAGCCATCTTTCCGTCTGTTCCAGTACAGATAGTTTTTCTGTTCCTGCTTTTACTTCTGTTTTCGTTCCAGGCATCGTCTCTTTCCTCGTGACTCCGTCTTTTAATATTTCACCGCCGAAGTACTTCTGCCCGTCGAACCACAGGCCGGCAAGCCCTTTTTCATCAGCAGCAAGCGTGATCCTGCCAAGCGGCGATTTATAATGGCAGATATCATACATGAGATATCCCTCCTTTTCCATCATGATCCTCAATGTGATTCCAGAAATTCTTCTACCGTCTGATCAAACTCCCTGTAATTCTCCTTTGCTATAAAATGGCTTCCGTGCAATACCCGGATCTGTGCATTCGGAAGGCTGGCGTAGATCAGTCTCGTATGCTCGTCCTTTATCATGTCGTTATCCCCGGCAATGACAAGCTTCTTTATCTTCTGAAATGCGGGATTTTTATTTTCAGAGAGTTCCTCCGGGCGGATATCAGGATCATGAACCATCAGGCCGAGCATCTCCGCTTTCTTACGCGTCTTTCTGAAAAACTTCGGCGCACATTTTTTCGCAAACAGAATTTTTCCTGACCGTGAAAGGGCAGACGCCGTGTGATATCCAAGAACGATGGGAATCTGAATGGACGGTTTTACTCCTGACGCATCCAGGTTGGCGCCGTTTAGGATGAGATGATCCACCCGCTCCGGATATTTCAGCGCAAAGACGAGCGCGATATTCCCTCCATCCGAGAATCCCAGGATATGTGCCTTGTCAATCTCCTGTTCGTCCATAAAATCATGCAGATCCTCTGCAAACTGCCGGATCGTAAAGGGTTTCTCCCCGCGGGGCGATTGTCCGTGCCCCCGGGTGTCCAGAGCGATCACCCGGTATTTGTTCTGAAAATATTGGATCTGATGTTCAAAATAACTGCCGTTTTCCCCGTTGCCGTGAAGCAGGATGAGCGGAAATCCTTCTCCGCTTTCTTGAAAATGCAACTGTATGTCCGTACTCATATATCTGCCTCCCTGAATTATTTCTGCGTTTCTTCCGACTTTCTTCTAATTCTTCCTTGGTCTTATCGTCGTGAAAAGCGCCCAGATGATACACATCCCGCAGGCGATCCCGAGCACGTACTGCACCGTCTCCGCCCCGTATGAACCGGACATTTCAAGATCTCCCTGAACGGCGTAACTCATTGCATAGTAGAGCGTTCCTCCCGGAACAAGAGATACCACCGCCGGGATGAGGAACAGCGTGGCCGGCGCTTTCAGAAGCCGCGCCAGGATCTCCGCATACATGGCGGCAAAAGCGCTTGCTGCAAATGCCGCTGCGAATATTCCGTCCGACCACTGCATGCTCATCAGATACACGCCCCAGCAGAGCAGCCCGCCTGCAGACGCCGGAACAAGAAGTCCGGGCCGGAGTCTGAACATCATGCAGAACCCCATACTTCCTATAAAAGCAGCGATAAGCTGAATCACTATCGTTTCCATACTCAACCTCCCATGATCCACATCGAAGCCATGAAACCGCCTGCCAGCGCGCCCGCCCACAAAAGGGATTCCAGGAAGCGCATCGTTCCCGCGATGGTATCGCCCACCAGCATATCTTTTACAGAATTGGTGATCGCGATCCCCGGGATCAGCAGCATAATATCTCCGATGATGATCTTATCCGCCTGAAGGTCGGGCAATAACGACGTCAGTCCATATATCCCGATTCCTGAGGCCAGTGAACATAAAAGATTAAATATCAGGCGGTTCGGACAGCGGGGTATAAAATAATACTGACAGAAGCAGATAAATACCGCGAATATCCCTGCCGCCGCTCCGTCTCCCGGTGTTCCCCCGAAGAATACGGAGAATGCGGCCGCCGCCATAACAGATCCCAGGTAAACATACCACCGCGGCACATCCTCGCTGCGTATCCTACTGATCTCTTCCTTTAATTCCTGAACAGTGAGTCCGTCTTCACAGCATCGCCGGCTCAGGGCATTAAGCCTCTCCAGCTTATCCAGATCGGTTCCCGCCATCTGCCCGATCCTTCGCGTCTGGGTAAACTCGCTTCCGTCCGGGAATGTCATCGTCACAACGATACTGGCCGTAATGGCAAGCACGTCCATCCTGACGGCCCCATAAGCTTTTCCGAGACGAATCATTGTATTTTCCACTCGTTTCACCTCTGCTCCCGTGCTTAAGAGCAGTTCCCCCATATCAAGGATCTGATGGAGGATCTCATTTCCTGTATCAGCCTTCATTTCATCCACCTGCTAAAAAGAGCAGACCCTTTCGCTGCAATCTCTGAATCTTCAAAGTTTCTGAAAGTGTCTGCTCCTATTATATTCCTATACTGTCGCAATATCAATGAGCGTCAGTTTCTTGATATCTGTATTCTCAAGACTTGTAATCAGCGCCTCCGCCGTATCGATGGCCGTCAGCACATTTACACCTGTCTCGATGGCATTTCTTCGAATGACGAATCCGTCCTTGGAGTGCTCCGCTCCCTGTGCTGGAATATCGATAACAAGGTCGATCTTATGTCCTAAGATCAAGTCGAGGAGGTTCGGTGACTCCTGCTCGATCTTACGCACAGGCGTTGCCTTTACCCCTGCCTCGTTGAGCGCTCTCGCTGTTCCGCTTGTAGCGAAGATATGGTAGCCGATATTTGCAAATCTGCGCCCGATCTCCACTGCGGCCGGATGCTCCTCATCACGGACAGTCATGATCATATTCTTGAACTTCGGCAGCTTGATTCCCGCGCCGAGGAATGCTTTGTAGAGAGCCTCGTCGAATGTCTTCGCGATTCCGAGGCACTCTCCTGTAGACTTCATCTCAGGTCCAAGGCTGATATCTGCGCCCCTGATCTTCTCAAAAGAGAATACCGGCATCTTCACTGCCACGTAATCTGCCTCAGGCTGCAGTCCCGGTGTATATCCCAGATCTTTTATCTTCTTTCCAATGATCACCTGTGTCGCCAGCGGCACGATCGGAATGCCCGTCACCTTGCTGATGTACGGTACGGTACGGCTGGATCTCGGGTTAACCTCGATTACGTATACGTCGTCTTCGCCGCAGACGATGAACTGAATGTTGATCATACCGATGACATGGAGAGATTTTGCAAGTCTTCTCGTGTACTCGGCAATCTTTGCTTTTGCACTGTCCGTCAGGCTCTGGGCCGGATATACGGAGATACTGTCTCCGGAGTGGATACCGGCACGCTCGATATGCTCCATGATACCCGGAATAAGGATATCGGTTCCATCGCATACGGCGTCTACCTCAATCTCCTTACCCTGCAGGTATTTATCCACGAGAATCGGGTGATCCTGCGCGATCCGGTTGATGATGCCGATAAACTGGTCGATATCATTGTCATTGATGGCAATCTGCATACCCTGTCCGCCGAGTACATAGGACGGACGTACAAGTACCGGATAGCCGAGTCGGTTTGCAACTTCTTTTGCCTCCTCCGCGGTAAATACGGTTCCGCCTGTCGGACGCGGGATCCCGCACTCTTCAAGAATCTCGTCAAAGAGCTCCCTGTCCTCCGCCTTATCTACGTTCTCAGCAGAGGTTCCAAGAATCGGCACGCCCATCTTCATCAGGGATTCTGTCAGCTTGATGGCTGTCTGGCCGCCGAACTGTACGACGGCTCCGTCCGGCTTCTCGATATCCACAATGCTCTCCACATCTTCCGGTGTAAGAGGCTCGAAATACAGCTTGTCTGCGATATCAAAGTCCGTACTTACCGTCTCCGGGTTGTTATTAACGATAATTGTCTCATAGCCTTCCTTTGCAAACGCCCATGTACAGTGCACGGAACAGAAGTCGAACTCGATTCCCTGTCCGATACGGATCGGACCGGAGCCGAGGACAAGAACTTTCTTCTTGCCTGTCGTCTCTTCCACTTCGTTCTCACTTCCGTATACAGAATAGTAATACGGCGTCTCTGCCGCGAACTCCGCCGCACATGTATCCACGATTTTGTATGCTGCAACAATACCGTTTGCATGGCGCATATCATGGATCTCACGCTCTGTCTTTCCCGTCAGGCGGGCAATTACATTGTCCGGGAACTCGATACGTTTTGCTTCTCTTAAAAGATCAACGGTCAGCTCCTGTGTCTTCAGAGCATTCTCCATCTCTACAATGATGGCGAATTTATCAATAAACCAGCGGTCTACTTTTGTAATATTATAAATGGTATCGTAGTCGATGCCTCTGCGGATCGCCTCTGCGATTTTCCACATACGCATATCGTCTACAACAGCAAGCTGCTCTAAGAGGTCATCCTCGGAAAGTCCTGTGAAGTCATAGGACATGAGGCTGTCCACATGCTGCTCAAGGGAGCGGATTGCTTTCATCAGCGCACCTTCGAAATTGTTGCAGATACTCATAACCTCGCCGGTCGCCTTCATCTGAGTGGTCAGAGTTCTCTTGGCGCTGATAAATTTATCAAACGGCAGACGCGGAAGCTTTACAACCACATAGTCCAGCATAGGTTCAAAGCTTGCGTATGTCTTCTGAGTGATGGCGTTCTTAATCTCATCCAACGTATAGCCCAGAGCAATCTTTGCCGCCACCTTGGCGATCGGATATCCTGTAGCCTTGGAAGCAAGTGCGGAAGAACGGCTTACACGGGGGTTAACTTCGATTACACAGTACTCAAAGGAATCCGGATTCAGTGCATACTGTACGTTACATCCTCCGGTGATATTCAGCTCGCTGATAATATTCAGTGCCGAAGTACGCAGCATCTGATACTCCTTATCTCCCAGCGTCTGAGACGGAGCCACAACGATACTATCTCCGGTATGGACACCGACAGGGTCGATATTCTCCATATTACATACAGTAATACAGTTGCCTTTGCTGTCGCGCATCACCTCATACTCGATCTCTTTCCATCCCGCGATGCAGCGCTCTACAAGCACCTGCCCCACACGGGAAAGACGAAGTCCGTTCTCGAGGATTTCCACAAGCTGGTGGGAATCATGGGCGATACCGCCGCCGCTTCCTCCCAGCGTATAAGCCGGACGGAGCACCACCGGATAGCCGATCTTATTTGCAAATGCAAGACCGTCGTCCACATTTTCCACAACAAGGGAAGCTGCAACAGGTTCCCCGATCTTCTCCATAGTTGCCTTGAACTCCAGACGGTCCTCCGCTTTCTTAATTGTCTCGGAAGTCGTTCCGATCAGACGCACGCCGTTTTCTTTTAAGAATCCCGCCTCTTCCAGCTCCATTGCAAGGTTCAGCCCGGCCTGTCCTCCAAGTGTGGGAAGCACGCTGTCAGGCTTTTCTTTCTTGATCAGCTGCTCCACTACTTCTACAGTAAGCGGCTCGATATATACGCGGTCTGCGATATCTTTGTCTGTCATGATAGTTGCCGGGTTGGAGTTCAACAGGACAACTTCAATTCCTTCCTCCTTCAAGGAACGGCACGCCTGTGTTCCCGCATAGTCAAATTCTGCTGCCTGTCCGATAACGATCGGACCGGAACCGATAACCAGTACTTTCTTTATGCTTAAATCTCTTGGCATTATTTCGCTCCTTTCATCATGTCAATAAATCTGTCAAAGAGGTAACCGGAATCCTGCGGTCCCGGACAAGCCTCCGGATGGAACTGAACAGTGAAGATATTCTTTCCGATATAGGCAAGGCCTTCGTTTGTTCCGTCATTTACATTCCGGAACGCCGGAACCGCCACATTCGGGTCAATGGACTCTTCATCCACAACATAGCCGTGATTCTGGGAGGAGATATATACTCTTCCGGTCTCAAGGTCTTTCACCGGATGGTTGCCGCCGCGGTGTCCGTATTTCAGTTTATGGGTGGTCGCGCCTGTAGCAAGAGCCATAAGCTGGTGCCCAAGACAGATGGCAAAGATCGGGATATCTGTATTGTACAGCTTGCGGATCTCCTCAATAATGGAAGTACAGTCCGCCGGATCTCCGGGGCCGTTGGAGAGCATAATGCCGTCCGGCTTTGATGCGATGATCTCCTCTGCAGTGGTGTGCGCCGGATATACGGTCACCTCACATCCACGGTCATTTAAAGATTTCGCAATGTTGTTCTTAGCGCCCAGATCCAGAAGCGCGACTTTAAGTCCGTCGCCTTTCAGGACATATTTTTCCTCACAGGTCACTTTCGATACCACATCTCCGACTGTATAAGCTTTCAGCTTCGGGATGATCTCGTCCAGATCATAATTTTCATCCGTTGTGATCATACCGTTCATGGTGCCTTTTTCTCTCAGGATCTTTGTAAGAGCTCTGGTGTCGATCCCTGCAATACCCGGGATGTCCTGCTCTTTTAAGAAATCCTGAATTGTGCCCTCGCAGCGGAAATTGCTGGGCATGCGGGATAATTCCCTCACAATATATCCGTCCGGCCATGCCTTTTTGGACTCCATGTCCGGCGTAATGCCGTAATTTCCAATCAGAGGATATGTCATGGTGACTGCCTGTCCCGCGTAAGAAGGATCCGTCAGCACCTCAAGATACCCCGTCATAGAAGTATTAAAAACGATCTCGCTGATACATTCACGAGTGGAACCAATGCTTGTTCCTGTAAATACTGTACCGTCTTCCAATATTAGAAACGCCTTCATCTGTTCACCCTTTCCCTTTGTAAAATTCACTAACTGCTGATTCAAGAAGCGCCATGCCGTTACATAGCAAAGGCACTCTTGGAGTCTTTTGATCCCAGAGCGCCCTCTTTCTCAAATTGTAAAGATTATACTACAACTGAGCTTATAATTCAACTGATAAATCCCGCAAAAATATTCAAAAATACTTCTAAATATTCAAAACTATTACTGATAATTCCAGAAAACTGTAATCTTATTATGGGTCTCATCCTCAATATATGTGTACTTTACCTGCTCCAGTCCGTATACTGATCCAAGCGTCTGCGCAGCCTTTGGAAACAGTTCTTCGATCACGGAGTCATGGGCATTCTGATAGATTTCCGAAGAGGAAAACTTGCACACGAACATCTCCCGCCCTTCATAGATGCTGTCGTTCATATCACTCAGAAGGATCTGTGGATCACAGGAATCATAGTACATTCCGTTCATCCTGTAATAGTTCAGATCATCTGATTCGCAGGACGGATATGCCACCTCGTCCGAAGGTGTATGATCAGCCCGGATCTCCCCATCGGTACAGCAAAGATAGTCATAATAGATAATATTCGTCGGAAGATTTTCTCCGCTTTCTGAGGAAAGGAAAACCGGATCCCCAAAAGTAACATCCATCTGATAGTATTTTCCATCGCAATTTACAATATTCCAGGCATGGGCTTCCTGGCCCTGAGCTGTGCCCACTACATAGATGCACTCGATTCCCATACCGTTCAGAAGATACTGGGCAGCCCGGGAATAGCCGGCACACACGGATCTCTTACCGACAAGCGCACTGTAGATATTCTGATTATCCGGCGCATCCTCGTCATAATCCACGGTATTTACAAGATACTCGTATACATACCGGATCCTGTCATATTCTGAAGCAGATCCGTCTATCCCCGCCCGGCACTCCTGTACTGCCGCGTCAATTTCATCCTGTCTCCGCTCTCTTTCATCCTCCGCGCACACATATGCCGGATAAAATTCTGTACGCTCCTCATACACCGTCATCTGAGAACTTCCCATGCACCAGAAAAGCTCCGGACGGTCATACAAAAGATATTCATATACTTTTTCCGGACGGTCATCCCTTCCGGCATGTAACGAAATGCAGGCTTCCATATCCTGTACTCCCTGCAGAAGCTCGCGGTATATGAGCTGTTCCGCGCTGTTTAGCTGTTCATAATAGAAACTGCCCTCCACTTCTTCCGCTGAAACCATAAGTTCCGGGAAATCCGCCTGCTCTGTTGAAAGCGTATTCACCGCTTTCTCTACAGTCTCGCTGAATGTCTCTTTTACCTGTCCGCCAAACTGTTCAAAAGCCCAAGGGATTCCGTATGCCGCACCCGCGCCGAGCAGCACAAGCACCGCAAGGATAGCTGCGCATCCTGTCCTGGCGTTTCGCCTTTCTCTTTTTCTTTTCCTTCTTCGTGCCATAGAACTCCTCTCTGATCTCACAGTATCTCTTCCGTATCGCACAGCATCCTATGTCAATTCTGCAATTCTCGACACACCCACGTAAATTTCCGAAATCTTATACCATGTGGGATAATCAACCTTTCCTGTCACGGGAAGCCCGAACACAGACTGAAATTCTCTCACTGCATTTTCCGTAGCGGGCCCATATATTCCATCCGCAGTAATCTTCGGCAGCGCCGGATAAGCTCCGGCGATCACATTGAGCTGCTCCTGCATCTGCCGTACCTTTGCGCCGCTTGATCCTTCCTCCAGAGTATACCCCGGCCAGGATGCAGGTATTCCCGAGATCTCTTCAGCAGAATTGATGTACATGTCATCTCCATAGAAATACCGCAGGATTTCAATGGGAGAATATCCCTGGTCTCCCAGCTCTTTCGACCCCCACTGCGTCATCCAGTTCGGGCAGGTTACGCGTCTTCCGTCACAGTACTGAGTCAGAATCGGCTGTCTCACATTCGGCCGGGACAGATAAGCAGCAAAGAGTTCATCCACGATCACGGATATGGTGTCATAAAAGTTACGCTCCGGTATCCACTTGTGGTCAAAAGCTGTGGATGAGGTAATGGTAAAATCATAACCGCGGTTTCTATACCATTCCGTGTATACGCGGTTCAACGTAAAGGACATAATCGCCAGCACATTCGCCCGGATCGTATCCGCCGGCCATGTGGCATATATCTCGCTGGACGCCACATTTTTGATATAGTCCTTATATTTTACATAATAATTCGTCGCTGTCGTATCCCTGGGCGATCCGTCATGAACTACGATGTACTCCGGTACGACTACCCGGCTTAGAACGATCTCTCCGGATTCGTTCGTAGGCTTAATCTCATCTTCCGCGATCTTAGGCGGATAATCCCCATATAAAGTATGGGCGGGGATGACGAATACTTCCTCTTCCTCCCCGCCCGCAACGCTTGGCCTCATCCTGATATTCTGGATGGCCTTTACATTTGCCAGTATCTCTGTGCCGGCTATACTCACCGGCTCGAATCCCGGAGCGCTGACGTCCAGCGTGTACTCGGAATACGGCTGTCTCTCGTTATTCGGATCCAGGCTCCATTCCTCCGGTGGTGCATCCAGGGTAAGGACTTCGCTCTGTCCGGATGAATCCGTCGTCACCTGTTCCAGCGTCTGTTCCGGCACTCCTGTATAAGAGATGGATATCCGCGCCTCTGCAATAGGATGTGAATCCAGTGTCGATGTGACGTTAATCTGAAGTTCTCCTTTGCCGGAAGTCTCTTCCTGCATTGCCTTTATATACTGCATAATGTCTCCCACATAAATAAAAATGATCTATTAATTATATATGCGGGGAACGATCTTTAGAACAATTTCATGATATCATTAAACATGACTACGACCATAAGCACCATAAGCAGCGCGAATCCGGCAAAATGCACCATTCCTTCTTTTTCCGGCGGCACCCGCTTGCGCCGCACCGCTTCTATGATAAGAAATACAAGTCTGCCGCCGTCCAGAGCCGGTATGGGAAGCAGATTCATCACTCCCAGGTTTGCTGACAGAAAAGTACCGAAATTCATCAGGCTCAGGACGATTGTCAGAAGTCCCGCCGGAGCAGCCGACTCATAGACGTCATCTACAACTGTGACAATACCTACCGGGCCGGACATATCTTTTAAGCCTACCTGACCTGTCACCAGCATACGCAGACTATCCGCCGTATAATGCATCCAGTATTCCAGCCTGTAAAATCCGTACTGCATGGTTCCGAAAAATCCCGGCCGCTCATAGTTGCCGCCGGATACGCCCAGCAGAGGAGACGTATCTCCCTCCAGCTGTCTCGGCTCGATCTGTGCCGTATACTCTGTTCCGTCACGCTCATACACGACTTCATAAGGCGTATCATCCGGATGTGTCAAAGTATAAAGCTGCACGTCTTCCCAGATATGAACGTTACGCCCATTAATCTCTTTGATCACATCGCCTGCCTGCAGGCCTTGTTCCTGCGCCGAATAACCGTCGGATACGGCATTGATCTCAGTGGACAGATAGCCCGTCGCTCCCACCAGGATCACGCAGAAGATCCACGCAAGGATCAGATTAAATACCGGCCCTGCGGCGATGACCGATATCCTGGCCCAGACGGATTTGCTGTTAAAGCTTCCCTCCGACATATCGTCGGTGTCATCCTCGCCCATCATGCAGGCTCCGCCGAATGGCAGCAGCTTAATGCAGAAAAAAGTATCCCCAATCTTCTTTCCGATCAGAGTCGGCCCCAAACCAAGAGAAAATTCGTCCACACGGATGCCGTTTGCCTTTGCAAGGAGAAAATGTCCCAGCTCATGGAAGATGATTATAAAGCTGAATAGTAGGATCGCTATGATTATACCCATGTATTACCACCTGTTTTTTATAAATTGATATGTTTCCTGTTCTGTCTTTAGTATTTCTTCCACATTCGGATCCGGAATATTCTTATGATTTTCCATACATGCTTCTATGATCTCCGGAATCTCGAGATAACGGATCTTTCGATCCAGAAACATTGCGACGGCCTTTTCATTGGCCGCATTGAATACCGTCGGAAGAGAGCCTCCTTTTCTGCCCGCCTCTATCGCCAGCTTCAGGCCGTAAAATGTTTCCATATCCGGTTTTTCAAATGTAATCTGAGAGAGCGTGCCGAAATCCAGTCTGTCACCCGGAAGGGACCTGCGCTCCGGATAGTAAAGCGCATACTGGATCGGCAGTTTCATATCCGGCGTACCCAGCTGGGCAATAACAGCTCCATCCTCATATTCCACCATGGAATGAATGATGCTCTGAGGCTGAACCACCACCTGGATCTGATCCACAGTGACTCCGAAGAGCCATTTTGCCTCGATCACTTCCAGCCCTTTATTTACCATGGTGGAAGAATCGATCGTAATCTTGCGCCCCATCTCCCAGTTCGGATGTTTCAGAGCGTCCTCCACCTGTATATTCTCCAGTTCTTCCCTCTTCTTTCCGCGGAACGGGCCGCCCGATGCAGTCAGCAGGATCTTGTGCAGCGCCTTTCTCTGTCCGCCCTGCAATGACTGGAAGATGGCGCTGTGCTCGCTGTCTACCGGAAGGATGGACACATGATACTGCTCAGCCAGCGGCATGATGATATGTCCTGCCGTCACAAGTGTTTCCTTATTTGCCAGCGCGATATCTTTTCCTGCTTTGATTGCCTCGATGGTAGGCTGGATACCGATCATCCCGACGATCGCCGTAACAAGGATCTCCGCTTCTTCCTCCGCCGCCACGGCCAGAAGTCCGTCCATACCGGACGTGATCTTTACGTCAACGTCTCTCACTCTTGTTTTCAATTCTGATGCCAGCTCTTCGTTCCAGACGGCAGCGATCTTCGGCTCAAATTCCCTGATCTGCTTTTCCAGAAGATCAATATTCCTTCCGGCGGCAAGCGCCGTCACCTTAATATCTCCGTTTGTCCTTACGATCTCAAGAGTCTGCGTTCCGATCGAACCTGTTGACCCCAGTATAGCTATTTTCTTCATCGTACTTTAAAACCTCGTTTCTTCTCTGTCATATGTTCCCGCCGACTTTCGTAATATTACAGAAGGACGGCAAGATAATATATGATCGGCGCTGTGAAAATGACACTGTCGAACCGATCCAGAATTCCGCCGTGTCCGGGGATCAGTTTTCCATAATCCTTGATATTGTGATACCGTTTGATCGCGGACGCCGCCAGATCGCCGACCTGGGATATTGCACCGCCGACAGCCCCGATGATCGCATAGGAGAGAACATCTGCACCTGCATTTCCCCAGTGGTTGATCGCCAGCGCGTAGAGCACTCCGATAAGCGCAGCGCCAAGAATACCGCCGACGCCGCCTTCTACCGATTTCTTCGGACTTAATACCGGAGCCATCTTATGCTTTCCAATCAGCATTCCCACACAGTATGCGCAGGTATCGCATCCCCAGGAACATACAAAGACAAGCCATACCGTGAATACACCGTCCTCCAGAAGCCTTGTCTGGTAAATGTATGACAGCATCACCGTCACATAAAACAGACCGAAAAATGCCGCGAATATCTGCTGGGTATTGTATTTCGGATAGGCAAATACAAGCGTTGCCATCTCGCAGATCAAAAATGCCATGAACAGCATCATAAACCATGTCATCTTATCGCCGGGAAGCTGCTGCTCAAAATAGAGAAGCCCGTAGTATACGAGCGCGGCGATATAACCGACCGTTCCCGGCGGTTTCTTTTCAATCCCGAATACTTTATAAAGCTCTGTCATGCCGATCAGACTGATGATCAGCAGGACAAAGAAAAGAAGATCTCCGCCTCTGATCAGAGTCACAAGCGCAATGATCATCAAAAGGATTCCGCTTAACAGTCTTGTTCTGAACATAAACTTTACGCCTCCTCTACTCCGCCAAATCTTCTGTGTCTGTGATTATATTCTTCAATGGCTTTCACCAGCTCTTCTTTCGTAAAATCCGGCCATGGCACATCTGTAAAATAGAACTCTGAATAGGCGAGCTGCCACAACAGGTAATTAGACAGTCTCTGTTCCCCGCTGGTGCGGATCATCAGATCCGGATCCGGGATCCCGTGCGTATCAAGATATGACTCGAACACTGCTTCATCAATATCATCTGCCTTCAGCTTTCCGTCTGCACAGTCCTGAGCCATCTTGCGCGCCGCTCTTGTAAGTTCATCCCTGCTGCCATAATTAAGCGCTATGGTAAAATTCAGCCCTCCATTATTCACTGTCGCCGACTCCAGTTCCTGGATCCTGTTCTTGATGTCGTCGTCCAGCGGCTCGATATCTCCGATGACGCGGATCTTCATATCGTTTTTAGCCGCTGTCTTTAAGCAGGTCTTCATATAATTGCGCAACAGAGTCATGAGCGCTGATACTTCGCTCGCCGGGCGGTTCCAGTTTTCCGTGGAAAACGCGTAGACTGTCAGGTATTTGATCCCCATGCGCCACGCTTCCTCACAGATGCGCTCTACATTCTTGCTTCCCTGGGCATGACCGTAATTGCGGGGCATTCCCTTGGCTTTCGCCCAGCGTCCGTTTCCGTCTAATATGATCGCAATATGCTGCGGTACTTTCATATTCTTTCCCTCTCACTTTACTATTATATACGCTGTAAAGGGGGCTTAAACTTCAAAGCCCCCTTCTTAATCTCTCTATACTGTCATGATTTCTTTTGATTTCGCATCGACCATCTTATCGATCTTTGTGATGTATTTGTCCGTAATCTTCTGAAGTTCATCTTCAAGATCCTTGATCCCGTCCTCAGAGATCTCTGATCCTTTGAGTTTCTTAAAAGCCACGTTTCCGTCGCGGCGGATATTGCGGACAGCCACCTTTGCCGCCTCACCCTTTTTCTTCACGTCTTTCGCCAGCTCTTTTCTTCGCTCCTCTGTAAGTTCCGGGAATACAAGTCGGATAGACGCGCCGTCATTTGTCGGATTAATACCAATATCAGAAGTGAGGATTGCTTTCTCAATCGCCTTTAACATGCTCTTCTCCCAAGGCTGGATCTGGATCATCCTCGCCTCCGGAACCGACACATTCGCCACCTGCTGAATCGGCGTCGGCGCTCCGTAATAATCGACAGTCAGCTTGTCCAGAACGTGCGGATTGGCACGGCCTGCACGGATCGTAGCCAGCTCGCTGTCAAGGTTGTTGATCGTCTTTGTCATCTTTGTGTCATACACAGCCACTTTCTCATTCATAGTGAAATCCTCCTACACTGTTACTTTTGTTCCGGTAAAATTACCGCTCATCGTTTCCACGATGCTGTTTTCTTCATTCAGCCCGAACACGAGCATCGGCATCTTGTTTTCAAGACAAAGGATCGACGCTGTGAGATCCACTGCTGCAAGTTTCTTGTCGATCACTTCCTGGATGGATACCTCATCGTACTTGACAGCATTCGGATTCACCTTCGGATCGCTGTCATAGATTCCGTCGATCGCTTTTGCAAGAAGCATTGCGTCCGCCTCGATCTCGATCGCACGTAAAACAGCTCCTGTATCTGTTGAAAAGTACGGGTGTCCGGTACCGCCTGCGAAGAAGATCACCTTGCCCTCATTCAGAGCTTCCACTGCCGCATCCTTTGAGAACAGGGACGTAAAGGAACCGCACACAAACGGTGTGAAAACTTCTGTTTTCATACCCACATGTCTGAAAATGTCTGATACGTAGATACAGTTCATCACTGTCGCCAGCATCCCGATCTGATCTGCCTTTGTACGGTCGATCGTCTCACTCGTGCGTCCTCTCCAGAAATTGCCGCCGCCTGTCACAATCGCTACCTGAATCCCGTCGTCGACAAGCTTTTTCACCTGGTTGGCAACACCGATACAGGTCGCTTCGTCAAAACCTGTCTTTTTATCTCCTGCGAGGGCTTCCCCGCTCAGCTTAAGTAATACTCTTTTCATTATAGTAAACTCCTTTGATTTGTCTGCTAAAATGAAGTATAGCATAAGTTTTCCAATTTGTCATGTATATATCCTGCATCCCTCTCGTCCGTCATTACCGTCAGGCGATCGCCTGCCATAAGCCTTGTCCTGCCTCGCGGGATCATCTCCTGTCCATCCCGTTCCAGAGCTACAAGAAGACAGTTATTCGGCCAGTGGATTTCCATAACTGTGCGTCCCTCCAGCACAGACCCATTCATGATAACAAATTCACTTAAAATCTTCTGCCCGCCTGTTCTGGTTTCTTTTTTTCCGCTGTTTTCCCCTGATCCGTTTCCTTTCTTCCGGCCATCCAGCAACCGGTTTAACAGGCTTTCATAAATCGGCTCTGACTTTAACAGGGTAGCCGTGATATACGCGACAACGGAAACGATCGCAAGGGAAAGCATCTGACTCACAGAACCGGACATTTCAAAGAGCAAAATGATTCCGGTGATCGGTGCTCTGACGATCGCGGTAAAAAATCCCGCCATGGCAAGCAGTACGAAATTATTGATATATACCGGATCCAGCCCGAACAGCTCCACTCCGGTCATAGCAAAAGCGCCTCCGATCAGCGCGCCGAGGATGAGAAGCGGAAAGAAGATCCCGCCCGGAGCACCGGAACCGAAACTGACGGCGGAAAATAAAAATTTTACCACAAATGTCACGATAACAAGCTGCAGTATCATCTCTCCGTCTGTGAGGGATACGATCAGATCTCCGCCGCTTCCCAGCACGGAAGGCATCAAAAGGCCCAGCACTCCTGCTGCCAGAAAGGCGATCACAAGACGCGTGGTCTCATTCAGACATTTCGGTTTCTTATAAAGTTCCTGCGCCTTTATCATCACCTTATTATAGAATGCGCCCAGAAGCCCGAGAAGCACTCCAAGAATGAGCAGCATCCAGTAATAATTCTGAGGCAGCACATGTTCCAGTTCAAACTGAAAAACCGGGTCGATCCCCATGATATGTGAGCAGATATAATCCGCCGTTACCGAAGCCGTCATTACGGAGATGAGCAGGCTGACCGAAAAGCCTTTGTGGATCTCCTCCAAAGCAAACATTACTCCTGCCAAAGGTGCGTGGAACGCTGCGGCAAGTCCTGCGCTTGCCCCACAGGTCATGAGATATCTCTCCTCCGTCTTTCCCCGGTCGAGAAGCCGGGAAATCCCCTGACCTCCCATAGCTCCAAGCTGGATGGACGGGCCTTCTCTTCCGAGAGAGAGGCCGCCCAGCAGACAGAGGAATCCGCCGGCAAACTTAGCGGGAAGAACCCGTTTCCAGTTCTGGCTGAGTTTCCCCAGCACTTCCCCCTCCACCTGAGGGATACCGCTGCCTGAGATCATCGGCTCCCACTTCACCAGCCATCCGACCATTACAGCCAGCAGGATCAATATGACAAACCATCCCAGAATCCGAAACGGATGACCGTCTATGTATTCCAGTATCTTATTAAGCCATTGTCCTGCGAAAGTAAGGGCGATCCGATAGAGCATTACGATCAGCCCAGAGACAGCTCCTACCAGCAATCCTTCCCCGATCAGGATAACAGGGAATCTCTGTGCCCGCTTCAACGTGTGCGACGTATCTTTTTTCATTATTTCTCCCACTCCTTATAATAAATCCGCCCAAAGCAATCTGCAATGAATTCTGTCATAGCATCGCAATTACTTCTGTCACAGTACCAGCATCGAAAACAATACTGTAATGATCCCGCAGATACCGATGGCAAGTCCGCTCATAGCGCCCTCTATCTCGCCCAGTTCAATCGCCTTGGAAGTTCCCACTGCATGGCTGGATGCTCCGATTGCAAGTCCGGCGGCTACCGGATCCGCCACGCGGAACAGCCGGATGAGAAGCGGCGCGAAAATTCCTCCCAGGATCCCTGTAAATATGACTGCCACAACTGTGATCGGCACCATACCTCCCGCCGGTTCCGCAATACTGACCGCGATCGGCGTTGTTACAGATTTCGGCAGCAATGATACTGTCAGGCTTTCCTCTAATCCAAACAATCGACACAACAGATATACGCTGCCCATAGATGCTGCGGAACCGGCGACACAGCCGACAAGGATCGGAAACCAGTACTGTTTCAGAATCTGAAGCTTTGTATAAACCGCCACCGCCAGACATGCAGTGGCCGGCGCAAGAAACATATTGATGATCTCGCCGCCTTTATTATAGTCCTCATAAGGTATTTTGAAAACAATCAGTACTGCGGATACCAATACGATCGCAATAATCAGCGGGTTGCAGAAGGGTGTTTTAAACCGCTGGTTCAGCTTCACTCCAATACCAAAAGCAATTACGCTCAAAGCCACTCCAAAATAAGGAGATGCAAATAACTCACTCACTCTTCTTTTCTCCTCTCTAACCATCGGATTGTCAGTCTGACACTCCATGCTGTCACGACAAATGTGATCACTGTGGAAAGAACACAGATAATCACAAGCTGTATCCATGTATGTTTAAGCACATCAAAATAATTGATGATGCTCACTCCCGCAGGCACAAAGAAAAATGCCATATTCTCAAGCAGGAAATCCGATTTTTCCTGAATGTGTTCGATCTTCAAAACACCTGTGAACAGGCAGACAAATAAAAGCAGCATACCGATCACACTGGCAGGAAAAGCAAAAGGCAGGATCTTCTCTATCAGCACGCTCAGCCAGCACACGGCGAAGATAATCCCAATCTGTTTTATGATCTTCATATAGATTTGTTTCCTTTCTCAATATATTTTAAAACTGTTGACATTCCTATTTCTATGATTTATGATACTATTGTTTTCGCACTTTAAACAACTAAAATTTTACAGTGCGAAGTTATGTCAGAAATAGAACAGTTCAGCCCGCTTATCTGCTGTTTATCAAAAATACTTTTCTATTATATAGGAAACTGGAGAAAAAGCAAGAATGATTATTGTATTAAAACCACATACATCAGAAGAAAATATCACCCGTGTCGAAAACCTGGTGAAAAACAGAGGGCTTGACACTCATGTAGTACGCGGTACCGAGATGACTATCATCGGATGTATCGGCGATACCACGCTGATCGATCCCCGGCTCTTTGAAGTGGACAGCTCCGTCGATAAAGTCATGCACGTACAGGAGCCGTACAAACTTGCAAACCGCGCATTTCATCCGGAGGACTCTGTGATAGACGTCTCAGGAGTCAAATTCGGAGGCGGACACCTCGGACTGATCGCAGGCCCATGCTCTGTGGAATCTTTTGAACAGGTTCTGGAGGTGGCCAAAGCAGTCAAAGCCTCCGGCGCCAATATGCTCCGCGGAGGCGCATTTAAACCCCGAACCAGCCCGTACTCCTTCCAGGGGCTCGGCCTTGAAGGTCTCGATATTCTCTGTGCAGTCAGAGACGAGGTAGGGCTCCCGATCGTTACCGAACTGATGTCTCCTCAGTATCTGGACGTCTTCAACGAGAAGGTAGACCTGATCCAGATCGGCGCCCGCAATATGCAGAACTTTGATCTGCTAAAGCAGCTTGGACAGATTGACCGTCCGATCCTCTTAAAGCGCGGTCTGAATGCGACTTATGAAGAATGGATTATGTCCGCCGAGTACATCATGGCTTCCGGAAATGAAAACGTCATACTCTGCGAAAGAGGCATACGTACTTTCGAGACATACACACGCAATACTCTCGACCTTCAGAGCATCCCGGTGCTCCACAAGAAAACTCATCTTCCAATTGTCGTGGATCCCAGTCACGCCGGCGGAAAATGGTGGCTCGTAGAACCGATGGCAAAAGCGGCTGTGGCTGCCGGAGTTGACGGGCTTATGATCGAGGTCCACAACAATCCGGAGTGTGCACTCTGCGATGGAGCACAGTCACTGAAACCGGAAAAATACGACGGGTTGCTGCAACAGGTAAAGCAGATTGCAGAAGTTGTCGGAAAAGTTCTTTAATTGATTCGGGGACGTAGTCAAACTGAGTTTGACTACGTCCCCGAATCAAAACCGACCTGTCCCCGTATCAAACAATTGTATCTACAGGAGAAACATTTTATGAAATTAACAGTTAATTTAAAAGAAAATTCATATCCAATCTACATCAAAAACGGTATCCTTACAAAGTCCGGAGAGTACATTTCCCAGATTTTTAAAGGTCAGAAAATCATGATCATCTCGGACGACAACGTATTTCCTCTATATGGGCAGCAGGTGACAGACTCTCTGAAAGATTACGAGTGTCATTCCCTTGTTCTCCCTCACGGCGAGCCGACAAAGAATTTTCAGTCTTTACCGAAAATTTATACAGCTATGCTGGATGCAAAGCTTACGAGGAGTGATCTCGTCATTGCGCTTGGCGGCGGTGTGATCGGTGATCTCGCAGGCTTTGCCGCCGCAAGTTATCTGCGTGGCGTCAAGCTGGTACAGATTCCTACTTCCCTGCTGGCTCAGGTGGATTCTTCCGTGGGCGGCAAAGTAGCGGTGGATCTGCCGCAGGGCAAAAACCTTGTCGGCGCATTTTATCAGCCGAAGATGGTGCTGATCGATCCGGATGTTCTCAACACGCTTCCGGAACATTTTATAAAGGACGGAATGGGCGAAGTCATCAAATACGGCTGCATCAAAGATGCCGGCCTCTTTGACCAGCTCTGTTCGCACAGTTCTTTTGAAGACCTGAAGTCTGAGCTGTCCGAAATCATCGCCCGCTGCGTTGATATTAAAAGAATCGTTGTTGAGGCAGACCAGTTTGATACCGGCGAGCGCATGCTCTTAAATTTCGGGCATACTCTGGCGCACACGATTGAACAGTATTACAACTATGAGCGTGAAAGCCACGGAGAAGCTGTGGGAATCGGAATGTATCAGATCACCAGAATGTCCGAAGAGAAAGGTCTTACTATTTCGGGATGTTCTGACCGGATAAAAAAAGCTCTTGATATATATGGTCTTCCGTCTTCCTGTGGACTTCCGATTGCTGATTTGACGAAAGCAATCACTCTTGACAAGAAAAACCTGAACGGGAACCTGAATGTGGTTCTCTTAAAAGAGATTGGCGATAGCTATGTATATCCGACGGATATCTCTTTCTTCAATAAAGATGGGGCGATATGATCATCGCCCCATCTTTTCTATAACTTTTTATCTATTTTCAGCTTTACCTCTCATGCCTTTATATACCTTCTCCGCAGTGATCGGGAGCTCCCTTACGATTACTCCCACTGCGTTCTGGACCGCATTGGATATTGCCGGAGACGGTGTATTGATAACAATCTCGCCGATAGATTTGGCGCCGAACGGACCTGTCGGCTCGTAGCTGCTCTCGAATTCCACCCGGATATTTCCCACATCAAGCCGGCTGGGAATCTTGTACTGCATAAAGGAATTACTGTAATTCTTTCCTTTCGGACTATAGACTACATCTTCAAAGAGTGCCATACCGATTCCCTGAGCAATGCCGCCCTCGGTCTGTACCCTGGCAAGGCTCGGATTCACTACAGTTCCGCAGTCCACTACCGCCGCATAATCTACCATCTCGACCACGCCTGTCTCCTTGTCGATCTCCACCTCGGCAATGCCTGCCATAAACGGCGGCGGAGATGTCGGGGACGAAAACGCTTCACTTGCAGAGAGCGCCTCATTGTTAAAGCACATCACGCGGTTTCCTATTTCTTTTCTTGTGATCGATTCACCTGTCTTTAAATTAACCACTTCTGCCCCGTTAAATTCAACATCGTCAACAGAACATCCGAGATACTCTGCACCTCTCTCACAGATTTTCCCGATCAGAGCCTCACATGTCCTGACAACCGCCATACCGGTCACATAGGTTGTACTGGACGCATAGGAACCACAGTCGTAGGGCGAGGTATCTGTATCCACGCCGTGGACAATAATATCCTTCATATCGCAGTCCAGACATTCCGCCGCCATCTGTGAGAGGATCGTATCGCAGCCCGTTCCCATATCGGTCGCCCCGATCATCAGGCTGTAGAAACCGTCGTCATTTACCTTGATTGCAACAGAACCTGTATCTACACTGGAAATTCCCGAGCCCTGCATTGCCATGGCCACTCCTACTCCGCGCACTTTTCCGTTTCCCATATCACGGCACGGATATTTTTCATCCCATCCGATCATTTCTTTCGCACGGGCAAGGCACCGGTCAAGGGCGCAGCTCTCAGCCGTCTCTCCATAATAAGCCGGCATCACGTCTCCTTCGCGCACCATATTCATCTCTCTTAAAACGGTCGGATCCATGTCCAGTATCTGAGCCAGCTCGTTGACCGCGGATTCTACAGCGAAAATCCCCTGTGTTGCACCGTAACCTCTGTATGCACCGGCAGACATAACGTTCGTATACACTACATCATAAGTAAAACGGAATGCCTCCGCTTTTCCATAAAGCGGGATCG
The DNA here is from genome assembly GCA_019118885.1 of Candidatus Mediterraneibacter surreyensis. Classification (GTDB taxonomy): domain Bacteria; phylum Bacillota; class Clostridia; order Lachnospirales; family Lachnospiraceae; genus Mediterraneibacter; species Mediterraneibacter surreyensis. The sequence goes on from DWYB01000024.1 coordinate 127,145, forward strand.
ACTTATGTCCGGAAAGTCCCACTGTCGTCGGGCCGTGCTCTCCGAATGCACCTGTATTGGATAACGTATAGAGATCAATTCCTCTGATATGTCCTTCTTTATCTGCCCCGAGACGTACATGCATCTCCATCTCGTGACGGGGAGAAGATGCAGTCAGCGATTCTTCTCTTGTGAAAATGATCTTTGCAGGTTTTCCCGTCTTCCACGTAACCAACGCCGGATATACTTCCGATACCGCTGTCTGCTTTGCCCCAAAGCCTCCGCCGATACGCGGTTTGATAACACGGACTTTACTCTTCGGGATATCCAGAGCGTTTGCCAGGATACGACGAACATGGAACGGAACCTGAGTCGAAGACACCACGTTCAGTCTGCCGTATGCATCCAGATAAGTGTATGTACGGAATGTCTCCATCATTGCCTGCTGGTTGGCCTTTGTATGGTAAACTCTGTCAATGACATAGTCGCAGTCTGCAAGCACAGCCTCGATATCTCCGCTCTCGCTCACATCATGGGCGCAGAGATTTCTCTTATTATCGGCCCCCACCGGGCAGAGGCTTTTCCAGTTGTCTTCCGGATGCACAAGGATGGGATTGTCCTTCGCAGTTCTGAAATCAAGCACCGGTTCCAGCACCTCATACTTTATCTTGACCAGCTTCATGGCCTTTTTTACCGCTTCTTCTGAAGTGCCGGCCACAATGGCAGCCGCATCTCCTACAAAACGCATCCTCTGGTCAAGGATCAGCCGGTCGTACGGGCTTGCCTCCGGGTATGTCTGGCCTGCCAGTGTAAACCTTTTGTCCGGACAGTCCTTATAAGTAAGGACGCATTCAATTCCCGGCACTGCCTCGGCTCTTGCCGTATTGATATCTTTGATCAGGGCATGGGCATGAGGACTCCTTATAATCTTTACGATCAGGCAGTCAGACGGCGCAAGGTCATTTGTATAGACTGCCTTACCGGTCACAAGTGCTTCTGCATCTACTTTCGGAACAGCCTGGTTCACCACCCGCATGTCTTTTGTTTCCTCTGTCATGTTCATGCCTGCGCCTCCTTTCCGGAATTTTCGTTCTGCAAAGTCATATATTTCTGAATAGCGCGGAGCTGGCTCATATAGCCGGTACACCGGCAGAGATTTCCTGCAAGATACTCTTTGATCTCTTCCAGATCCGGATGTTCAAGTTCTCTCTTCATCGCCAACACATTCATAATAAATCCCGGCGAGCAGAATCCGCACTGTTCACCGCCTTCCGCCGCGAGGAACCTGCCGAACTCAGCAGCCTCTTCCTCCACGCCTTCCAGTGTAGTTACTTCGTGTCCTTCTATCCCCGCCGCGAGTACGGAACAGGACAGCCTCGATTTCCCGTCGATCCATACTGTGCAAAGGCCGCAGTTCGTCGTCTCACATCCGCATTTCACACTCTTGCACCCGAGATCTCTCAGCACGCCAAGGAGCACGGTGTCCGCTCCCACCTCAGCAGTTACCTGTTTCTTATTTAATATAAACTGTATCTCCATCCTATCTTCCCTCCGCCAGAATCGAAGTCATCTCACGCCGGATCAGCACCTCTGCCAGATGCTGTCTGTATTCGGCGCTGCCGCGCATATTAGATCCGTATGTAAATTCCGACGCCGCCTGTCTGGCATAATCGGCAATCATTTCTTCAGAGGCATCCGCCGGAATCTCCCACTGCTTTTCGAGGAGCCCTGCTTTCATCGGTCTTGCTCCCACCGAGAAGTACCATGTCTCCTTGCCGTGTACCATACCGGTCACGACAGAACAGGCGATCACCGGAAAGTCTGTCTTTGTCTGACGGATGGAATCATAGCGGAATTTTCTCTTACTTTTCCTGACAATAATCGACAAGAGAATGTCCTTATCCGGTTTCCGGTTCACGAACTCTGACAGACGGATCGTACCCCCATCATAGAGTTCCACAAAAGTATCCAGCGCAAGAAATGCTGTCAGCACATCAGAAAAGCCGAACCTGCCGTAGATACTTCCGCCGATCGTCGCCTGATTGCGGAACTGAACTCCGACAATATGACGGACACACTCGGCAATTCCATCACCGCACAGATCCTTCAGCGCCTCGCACTGTTCTATCTGCCTTAACGTACACATGGCACCGATTTTGATCACATTTCCTTCATCTTCAATCTGGTCAAGCCCCAGACCTGACAGGTCAATGACCGTCTTGACACGGGCGTTTCCGAGGCGCATCCACATCATACCTCCCATCACCCGGCTGCTGCGCGCCTGATTCAGCTCATACGCCTCCTCCAGCGACTTAGGTTTCACATAATTACCGATCGTAATCACAACGGCTCTCCTTTCCCTTCCTGACATCTGCGAATAAATTCAGCCACATAATAATTGCGAAAAAGTAACAGTTCCATGGCTGAACTGTTGCGTAAAAAAAAGTGCAAATGAAAATTTTGTCATTTACACCTGAAGCCTATATAGTTTATCATGAATACCTCAGCTTGTCAAAGGATAAGAGAGCCAAAACAGTTGACACATCACCATACGGGTGTTATGATTGCTTTAAATACAGAAAGGCAAGATAGAGGTTGCATGTTTCAGGAGTATGATGACGGATGTTTCAGGAGCAGAAGAAATCATCAGAAAGGGGAAGATGCCGAAAGGATAAGGAGCCTGAATTCTTATTCTTGGGCATGACGTGAAGAACGGCATGACTGTCATCGCAGGATGGAGAGCTATCTGATATACGAAAATGTATATTTTGAGACGGCACATCTTGCCGTTTCTTTTACTGTACAGCATGTTTTGTACATACAAACCATACAAACATTCCATATTATTAAAGGAGGAAAAAAGAATGGCAATTTTTAAAGGTGCAGGTGTAGCGATCGTTACTCCAATGAAAGAGAATCTGGAGATTAACTATGATAAACTGGACGAGATCATTGAGGAGCAGATTGCCGGCGGCACAGACGCCATTATTATCTGCGGTACTACAGGCGAGTCCGCAACAATGACAGAAGCAGAACACAGCGAAGCAATCCGCTTTACGATCGAAAGAGTAAACCACAGGATACCGGTCATTGCCGGAACAGGCTCAAACTGTACAAGAACAGCGATTGAACTCTCTAAAGAAGCAGAAAAGGACGGCGCTGACGGACTTCTTCTCGTAACTCCGTACTACAATAAGGCGACACAGAACGGACTGATCGCACACTATACACAGATCTGCAATGAAGTCAAGATCCCGGCAATCCTCTACAATGTACCGAGCCGTACCGGATGTTCCATCCAGCCGCAGACTCTGGCGACACTTGTAAAGAACGTAGACAACATCGTCGGCGTGAAAGAAGCTTCCGGAAATATCGGAACTGTAGCTGAGATCATGCATCTGTGTGACGGAAACATCGACCTGTACTCCGGAAACGACGATCAGGTCGTGCCGTTACTCTCCCTTGGAGGAATCGGTGTGATCTCCGTACTCTCCAACGTAGCTCCGACTTATGTACATGATATGGTTTACAAATTCCTGAACGGTGACACCGCAGGCAGCGCTAAGATGCAGTTAGACGCGCTTCCTCTGATCAACGCACTCTTCTGCGAAGTCAACCCGATCCCGGTAAAAGCCGCAATGAACATGATGGGCAAAGGAGTCGGTGCGCTCAGAGCGCCGCTGACAGAGATGGAAGATGCACACAAAGAAGTATTGAGAAAAGCAATGGCAGATTTCGGACTGCTGTAAAATGTGAAAAAACTGTGAATGGGGACGTAGTAAATTCAGCTTTTACTACGTCCCCAATCGCGTTTTGCCCTGTCCCTTTTCGACTATTTCCGCTTTTTCCCATAATTGATCAGTCCCACGACTCCCGGACCTGCATGGGTTCCGATGCTGGGGCTCACATCATTAATCACAACATTTGTAAATCCCAAGTCTTTCACCATATCAGCCACGGATCTCGCATCCTCTATACAGTCTCCATGAAGAACCGCCACCATTCTGTCCCTTCCGTAGGTATCAAGATCCAGCGACTCCTCCATTCTCGACACAAGCGTCTTAAGGGATTTCTTGCGGCCTCTTACTGTTCCGTCCGACTTCAGTTCGCCGGTGGACGTCACGGTCAGGATCGGCTTGATGTTTATAAGGCTCCCCACAACTGCCGTCGTCTTGGACACACGTCCTCCTCTCTGCAGATGATACAGATCGTTTACAGTAAAGGACACATTCACGTGGTCTCTCTCTTCCATCAGGACGTCATAGACTTCCTCCATGCTCTTTCCTTCTTTCCAGAGCTCTACCGCGCGGTAAACAGATACTCCTTCCCCGAGAGATGCATTCAGCGAATCGAACACCGTGATCTTACGGTCCGGATAATCCTCCAACAGCTCGTTTGCCGTCATAATAACATTATTGCAGCTGCCGCTCAAAGCGCTGGAAAATGCAATGTGGAGTATATTCTTTCCATCTTTTAAAATCTTTTCAAACTTATCCCTGATCACCGCAGGATTATTAGCCTGAGACTTTGGCAGTTCGCCTTTCCTCATGGTCTCATAGAATTCATGGGGCGGCATATTCAGTTCATCACCATATACCGTATCCCCGAATGAATAATACTGTGGGATGATCGTAAGATCATTTTCTTTAATAAATTCCGGCAGCACGTCGGAATTGGAATCTGTTGTGATCACATAATCAGCCATACTTATCCTCCTTGAACTTGTCCGTTTTCGGTTTTAACCTGATTCCTGTTATTAATATCTGCAATCAGCGAATATAGCTATTTTAACACTATTTCTGTATTTTTTAAAGGATATCATCGTATCATAATCTTGCTTAGCTTTTCTGAACGGAATCAAAAGATTGACCACGCACCGGAGCCACTGTATAATGAAGAATGCCGGGATACGGCAAAGGATCATCCCGCTGCCGCCACTTAAAACATTTAAAAAGGAGTTGTTCTTATGCGCCGTGATAATACGCCGTTTAACGGAAAACAGTTCATATTAAACAAAAGCACAGGGGAAATACACGATCTGGACCGCGAATCACCTCTGTGCTGTATTGATGAAATAGATGCGGATAATATTTTTGCCTGCGATACATACGCCGAAGCCGTCCTGTTTGCCTCAGTGCTGGGGATTACAAGGAACGGATGCGCTCACTGTATTCCAGAGCATCACAGAGATTAATCGACCCCCAGATATTCCTCCAGACAGAGTTTATTCTCATACATTTCTGCCGCCGCTTCCTTTCCTACATAACGATAATGCCATGGTTCATAGATAATACCGGTAATATTGCTTTTATCAGTAGGATAGCGGAGGACAAATCCGTACTTCCAGCTGTTCTTCAGCAGCCATTGCTGGACCGGGGTATTTTCCTGCTCTGTGTCCAGCTGTTGATAGCTGACATCTACAATATCCAGAGCCAGTCCCAGCTGATGTTCGCTCGTTTCCGGGTATGCAACCACCTTCGCAGCCTCAGCCTCTACTTCATTCTCCGGACATCCTTCCTGAATCAGACGCGCTTCCTTATCTTCAAAAAGAGCTTCCTGCTTCTCCATAGTCCGGTACGAAGCACAGATCAAAGGTTCAAGCCCTGCTGCCCGGCAGTCATCCATCATCTGCTGAAGCTCCGGATAGCATCTGGAATCCACCGCCTGTCCGTTTTTAAGATAAGTCAGTTCCGGTTCGTAATTATCCGGTATCGGATTCCATGGATTTACAAGAAAAAGATTCCACTCCTGATTTTGCGCATTTTTCACCTGGTGTGTCTGACTGGCTTTCTCCCCCGGTGTCGCATCTGTCGCCGCGGAAGCCGCCACCGTCTGACTCCCGGCTGCTTCTCCTGTTATACCTCCGCTCCCTCCGGAGATGATTCCCTTTACGCACAAAATCAGAATCAATACAATTCCGGTCATAAATGCCGATAACCTGAAAGGCAGCCGCCGCCGTCTTCCTTTTCCTGATCTTTTTCTGGTTTTTGTATTCTCCTGCTGTTTTCTGTATGACATAAATACTCACCCCATCGGTTTTTATTATGTCAATATCTTAACCACCCATTCCCTCAGAAAAGCATGATTCCAGCATCAAAACAGCATCATCTGTCTAAATAATTTATAAAACGTCAGTTCCAGGAATACCATGTTCCCAACTGATCACGTTTCAGATCCAGCATAATTTCATCTCCGTTTTCACCCTCATAGTACATACGGACAAAATACGCGGCATCGTCAATATAGAATTCGGTTTTTTCATGCCTGAATCCGTAGTATTTCTCGCAGAAAATTTCCATCCTTCCGCCTAGAGTCTGAAGGTCCTCCTGTATTACTTCAACGTACTTTTCTTTCTCACTTTCATCGTCCTCCATTGCCGAATCGTCCTGGTTCCTGGTAAACGAGAAAGAAAGCAGTTTTCCACTCCGGTCATCAATCAACATAGTAAGACCGCCGCCTATCTGTGCATCCGTGACAGAACAGTTCCATAAAATTCCCATCTGCACACTATCTTCAGAACCTTTTTGATCTGAAACGTCTGGCGTATTTTCCTCCACATTATCTATTGCACTATTATCCATATCATCATATCCAAATGCCGCATCTGAAAACATTTCCCCTCTGACGGCAATAAAAGGATATATAGAAATGTCCTCATACCGGATCTTATCCAGTATTTTGCACTCTGTCAGACGATTTATTATATCTGAGGCGATAGTTTTTATTTGAGCTTCATCCCTTTCGGACCCACTATTTAGATATATTTCATTTTCAAATG
>DWYB01000025.1 GCA_019118885.1 Candidatus Mediterraneibacter surreyensis
TCGTATTGTTAAATGATAAGAGCCGTATGAAGGGAGACCTTCACGTACGGTTCCGTGAGAAGTTTGAGGTGAAAGTCCTCTTACTTACTCGACTGAGAGGACGGGAGTTAATCACTCCCTCCTACTCGATTTTCGGTTAATGACATCATACTTGCAGGGAAGATATATTTATAAAAATCGCCCGGTTATGCTTTCTGGTGATTTTCGAATCATGTCCGGCGTCCCTGCCGCTATAATCCGTCCGCCTGCCTCTCCGCCGCCCGGCCCCATGTCAATGATATAATCTGCATTGCGGATTACGTCAAGGTCATGTTCAATGACGATGACAGTTGCTCCGTTTTCGATGAGTGTCTGGAAGACTTCCAGCAGAGTGCGTACGTCAAGAGGATGGAGTCCGATGGTAGGCTCATCAAATACGAAAACGGAATCTGACTGAGCTTTTCCCATCTCGCTTGCCAGCTTCAGGCGCTGCGCTTCTCCGCCGGAGAGACTGGGCGTTTCTTCCCCCAGTGTGAGATATCCGAGTCCCAGATCTTCCAGTACCTGCAGTTTCTGCCGGACGGATTTCAGATTCGCGCAGGTTTTCAACGCTGTGCTCACATTCATTTCCATCAGTTCCGGAAGAGAGAAGGAGGGTCCATTTTTATCTTTCTTATTCGTGTATTTTATTTTCTCCGCGCTTTTTGAATATCTTGATCCACGGCATTTTGGACAGGTAATCTTTACATCCGGAAGGAACTGTACGTCCAGACTGATCACTCCTGTTCCGTCACAGACCGGACAGCGGAGTTTCCCTGTATTGTAAGAAAAGTCGCCGGCCCTATAGCCAAGTTCCTTTGCGTCCGAAGTACGGGCAAATGTCTTACGCAGTTCGTCGTGGACATTGGCGTAGGTGGCTACGGTAGAGCGGACATTGATGCCGATAGGCGTGGCGTCGATCAGTTTTACATGTGCAATCCCGTCTGCGTTGACGGAACGAACATGATCCGGCAGCGGTTTCCCTTCAATCCATGCCTCCAGACCGGGGATCAGACTCTCTAGGATGAGTGTCGTTTTGCCGGAGCCGGACACGCCTGTGACTACGGTCAGCCGGCCCTTCGGAATGTCCACTTCCAACGGCTTGACGGTATGGATGGCTGAAGTGGAGAGACAAATCTTCCCTTCAGAAAACATCTCAGAAGCGTCAGTCTGTTTTCTTACCGGAGTCTGAGGTTTGCCGGTGAGGAAAGGCCCGATCAGGGAAGCAGAATTTCCGGCAAGTTCCGGTACGGTTCCCTGAGCGATCACTTCACCGCCGTCGATGCCGGCTCCAGGCCCCATCTCGATGATCCAGTCTGCATCTGAAAGGATCTGTGAGTCATGGTCAACCAGAAGAATGGAATTGCCGTCCGCGATCAGGTCGTGCATCACACCTGTCAGTCCGACGATATTGGAGGGATGAAGACCGATGGACGGCTCGTCCAGAACATAGAGGACTCCTGTAGTCCGGTTGCGAACCGCGCGGGCAAGCTGCATCCTTTGCCTCTCCCCGGTGGACAGTGTAGAAGATGCGCGGTCCAGTGTCAGATATCCCAGACCAAGATCCAGCAGCCGTTTTGCAACAGTCTGAAAAGACTCGCAGATGCTCTTTGCCATAGGACGCATTTCCTCCGGCAGGGAGCCGGGGACTTCCGATACCCATTCCGTGAGATCAGACAGAGTCATGCGGCAGGCTTCGGCCAGAGAGATCCCCTTCAGCTTCGGTGCTCTTGCGGCTTCAGACAGACGGGTGCCTCCGCAGTCCGGGCAGGTCTCCAGTTTCAGAAATTTCTCAACCCGCTTCATTCCTTTCTCATCTTTGACTTTGGAGAGGGCGTTTTCTACTGTGTAGACAGCATTGTAATAAGTAAAGTCCAGTTCTCCTGCCTGATTGGTCTTTTTTGAATGGTAGAGGATATGTTTCTTTTCGGCGGGACCGTTGTAGACAATATCTTTTTCTCTGTCTGTCAGGTCGCGAAAAGGAATATCCGTGCGCACTCCCATTTCCCGGCAGACGTCGGTCATAAGAGACCACATGAGAGAATTCCATGGCGCAACCGCACCTTCATCGATGGTGAGGGATTCATCAGGAACAAGGGTGGATCGGTCTACCGTGCGTACCGTACCGGTTCCGTCACAGGTGCGGCATGCTCCCTGACTGTTAAATGCCAGTTCCTCTGCGGCGGGAGCGTAGAAACGGGCGCCGCATTCCGGACAGACCAGCTCCTGTCCGGCGGCAACAGCAAGAGAAGGAGCAAGATAATGCCCGTTGGGACATCTGTGATTCGCCAGTCTCGAATACATCAGACGCAGGCTGTTCAAAAGTTCAGTCCCCGTACCGAACGTACTGCGGATGCCGGGAACTCCGGGGCGCTGGTGGAGCGCAAGGGCAGCAGGAACATAGAGCACCTCATCCACGTCTGCTTTTGCAGCCTGCGTCATGCGCCGTCTCGTGTAGGTGGACAGGGCGTCCAGATAGCGTCTTGATCCTTCTGCGTAGAGGACGCCGAGGGCGAGGGAAGACTTGCCTGAGCCGGATACGCCGGCGATGCCCACGATCTTTCCAAGAGGCACATCAACGTCAATATTTTTCAGATTGTGGACCCGTGCTCCGCGGATCAATATTTTATCTTTCACAAGCGATCATCCTTTCAGAATAGAGTATGGTAATTATACTCTCTTTCGTTGAAAACATCAATTTGGTTCCCTGACAACAGAATAGAAGAAGCTCTTCCAATTGAACATATGTTATTTTCTTGTTTTAGTATTTCTTATGTTCTATAATAAAGTCATTATCGGGAAAGGAATACGGCAGGAAGATGATCACAAAAGAAATGCGCATGCGGTTACTAGAGAGCATGCGGGATGAGGAAGAGGGGAATCAGAGGCAGTTCCTCTTGAATTTTCTGATTATGCGGAAGGTAAATATTGAGTTCCTAGCGCTGCATCAGGCGTTTGAGAAGGAAAGCTTTGAAGAAGCGGAAGATCCGGAGAACTACAAGATGTACGGCGTACCCTATATTTCCGAGGGGGGTCGATGGGAAAATCTCAGAGACAGCGGCGGTGTAACGGCGAACAGACTGCAATATGCGTTCGTGGAAATATGCAGGCAGTGCCCGGAGTATCAGAAGATTCTGGAGCAGGATGAGTCCTGGACACAAGTTGGCGACAGGCTGAGGGAGACAGCTTATGATATCTTTTCCGAGTTGCAGGAGGACAAGAAAAATCCATTAGATTTTCTCGAAATGTACGAGTATGTGATGGCGTTTGCGAGTCCGCTGCTGCCGGGAACAGGAGAATATTATTCACCCCGGGAGATCGGACAGCTTATGGCCAGGCTTCTGGATTTGGATGAGGGAGTACTTTACGATCCCTGTTGCGGATCGGGGAGTCTTCTGATTGAGGCGGCGATTTACAGGAAGAAAATGCAAGAAAACGGGAACCATGCAGCAGATGGCCGGCTCAGGCTGTATGGGCAGGAAATGTCTCCGGATGCATGGAAAACAGCGAAGATGAATCTTTTGATGCACGATATGGAAGCAGATCTGGGGAATTACGCAGAAAATGTATTTATAAAAGATCTGCACCCGGATCTGAGGGCAGATTACATCGTTGCCAATCCTCCGTTTGTGACAGGAGAATGGGGGAATGAGAACTCGTATACGGATCCGAGATGGATCTATGGAGTGCCTCCGAAGAAAAAGAGCAGTTTCGCATGGCTCCAGCACATGCTGTATCATCTTGGAGATAATGGGAGAATGACAGTTGTACTCAGCGCAGGTTCGCTTGAAGGCGGTGCGGCCAGCGAGAGAAAGATCCGACAGAGAATGATTGAGGACGATGTGATCGAAGGAGTGATTCTCCTACCGGCAGGGCTGTTCTATTTTACCAGAATATTAACGGCTGTCTGGATCGTGAGCCGGAGAAAATCTCCACAGTGCAGAAAGAAGATCCTGTTTATCAACGGCAGGAATATGGGAGAAAAAGGCGGAAAGATTGTCAAGCTGAAAGAGAAAGAGATCAACAGAATCTGTGATATATGGAAGGCTTACAATGAAGGAAGCGGCGAGGTGCTTACTGACATTTCCGCCGAAGCGGAATTAGAAAATATCCGTCGAAAAGAGTATTCGCTTTTCCCGGATAAGTATATTTGGCAGAAGAAGGAGAAACTGTCGACATACAGCGAGCTTGAGTCGGAAGAAGGAGAATTGGAAGTGCGCCTTGCGGAACTTTGGCGGAACAGTCAGGTGACCATGTATGAGATCATAAAAGGACTGGAGAAGATATCAGAATGAATGAAGTTTACAGACAGGAGATCGGAGGAAGAATCAGAGAAATCATAGGAATGATTCAACCCGCTGACCCGAAAAGCTTTCTGATCGATCTTGGAACATGCCTGTATGACATCGTGCTTGAGGGCGAGGAATGTTTCAGCGGGATAAAGGCAGCGGTGGACACATATGAACCGGCAGAAGAACATATGCAGTATGTGATGAACGGGATCTATGTGCGGCATCCGGAACTTCCGCCCCGGAGATATCTTCCGGAGCGTGGCATTCTCGCGGTAAGCCGGGCCTGCCTGGCACGGATTGAGGAACTTTTGATGACTGCAGACAGTGGGGAATGGAAGGCCTGCGGATACGAAACGCAGGCGTCGGTTATCTTTCGGGAGATGTTCGGGTGTATGATACGGGAGAGACTGATCAATGATTTTCTGACGCCGGAAGATCTGTGCGACATGATGGTACGGATGGCAGAGCCGGCAGCGGGAGAACTGGTGCTTGATCCGGCCTGCGGTAGCGGACGTCTTCTTGCGGCAGCGAACCGACAGTGCCCGGAATGTATTCCGGAAGGAAATGATATGAACCCCGCATTCCGGGAACTGGCTTTTTTTAATTTGTTTTTCAGCGGAGAGAGGGCGGCCAGGATATATGGAAAGGATTTTCTGCAGACCGAATATGACGAACTGCCGGCGGCGGATCTGATTCTGTCCAACCCGCCTTATACGGATAAAAGTGATCTGACGGTTCAGTTTACGGATCGGATCGTCCGCCAGCTTAAAGACAATGGACGGTGCGCCATCCTGGTGCCCCAGGGATTCCTGACCAACAGTTCTTCCCACATAGTGACCGGGATGCGGCGTTGGATTCTGGATCAGCTGACACTGGAAGCAGTGATCTCCCTTCCGAGAAAAATCTACAGACCCTATATGGAAAGCTATTCCTCGCTGCTGATGATCCGCAGGAGACAGAGCCCGGAGGATTACCCAGTGTTCATCAGTATGCTTCCGGAGTGCGCGGATGCGGACGTTTATGGCGGGGAGGAGAACAGAGGAATCGAAAGCAGTGCGGGAGGAAATTACCGTCAGGCGATGGAGGAGATTGTAACTCAGTGGAAACAGTATCAAAAGGGAGAACAGCTGAATGAGAATATCGCCAGAATCGTTCCGACCCATGTAATGCGGGAGAACAGTTATATCTTTGCAGCAGAGAATTACTGGGAGGAGAGCTATGTTTCGGTCAGAAGGAAGATGGCAGATCTGCGGGAAAAACTTTCAGAGGAGCAGTCGCGGCTAGACAGAATGATGGCCGGTATGTTTCGCGAACGGAACGGATGAGAATTCGAAGAGATGAGGACGAAAGCAGAAGATGAAGGTACGGAAAGCAGCGCTCGAGAGCGTGGCCAGAATTTATTCAGGAGTAAATGTAAAGAAAGGGGAGGCATCGGATACAAATGATGGAATCCCCTGGATCAGAGTGGAAAATCTGAATAACGGTATGATCAGCAGTGACTCAGGACGGTTAAGTGGGGAGAGCATGCAAACAGCCAGGATCGCTCCTCCGGGAACGGTTCTCTTTTCCCGTACAGGTACGATCGGCAAGGTGGGATTCTGCACGGAAGAGGTGGCGCCAAGCAATAACATTATTGCGGTAGAGTTTAAATCTGACAGGATCGATCCTCTGTATGGCATGTACTGTCTGCTGGCGTTTCGACCGGAGTTCCTTGCAGAATCAAGGGGTGCGGTCTATGATTCATTAAGTTTGTCTACATTTCGTAAATTTGAGATTCCCGTGCCGGAATGGGAGATTCAGAGGGAGATTTCGGAGAAACTGGAGTGGATCAGGCAATCACAGGATCAGGCGGGTACTGTAATTGATACAGTGAAAAACTCCGTTCACGATGTATTTGGTGAGTATTTCCGTCAGGAAATGAATGAAATTGAGATGGACAAGCGAGTCCGTCTCGGGGAATTGGCAGAGATAGTTCTAAGCAGTGCGGGAAAAGAGAAAGGCAAGGCAGGAGCAGGAGTACCCTATGTCACAACAGGAAATCTGGAGGACTGGGAGATTAACGGCAAGAAGGTGGAGATATCGGCTGTAGATCCGGAACTTGTCGGGAAATACGGGCTTCAAAACGGAGACATTGTGATGAACCGGATCAATCAGATAGACAGGCTAGGCCGGTGTGGTATTGTGCAAAGAACGGAAGAAAACGCTGTATTCGGTCTTAACACGGTGAGGATCAGGGTGAACCGGGCAAAGCTGAATCCGGTGTTCTTGTTTGTCTGGCTTACCCACCCCTATATGAAACACTATCGGAAAGAACATGCAAAGAACTCTACCTCTTTTCAGAGCTCTCTCGGGAAAAAGGTACTTATGGAACAGCCAGTGCCGTATGTAGCAGTGGAGAAACAGGACCTGTTTGCTCAGGAGATGGAAAAGTATTTCTCCTATGTGAGAAATGGGGAAAAGATCATAAAGACGCTCGAGCGGCTCCGCCAGATAAATTATAATAAGATAAAAGCCCTCTATGAATCGTCCATAGAAGAGCAGACGGAAGAAGAGTACACGAAGAACCGGTACTGGACGCTGCCTTCCGGCAGGACCTGCTTTTATGATTTGTATCTGGAATGTATACAGGTTCCTTTCGTGGAGTGGCAGACGATGAAGATTGCTCAGCTGCCGGAAAAGGTAGAAGTACAGTTCCTTGATCGAATCCATCTTGCAGAGGAACCAGAATACGGGAAGCTGGGGCATATCCGGCTTAGGAGGGTAAGCGGGAACTGTGTTGAGGTCATCCGGATGGAGGCGGTATCTTATGAAAAGAAAAGCGGAGCGGATGAGGAGAAGATACGCAGGTTGGAAGAGGGACTGCTCAGTGACCAGCAGGATTTCGGGTATATCCGGCATGTGAGAAAGGCGGTGTTTTCTCCGGAAGATGCGGTAAGCGGCCTGATAGCCGGAGAAGAGCAGGAAGACGAAACGTACTCCAGGTTTGTAGAGCTGTCAGATCCGGTTCGGACATTTATCCGAAGCCTCTCAAAGTTCCAGCAGGCGGTATGTGAAGAATTTTTGCTTGCCATGCAGCCTCTTGCCATCCATATGGCGGACCGGCAGATGAGGCTGCGGTTCATAGAGGAAGAGACGTTCCGGGGCCATGGAATTCAGGATGTGTCTGCTACGATTCACCTGCTGGAACATGTGGGGATTCTGGAGCGGAGAGAGGGTTTTTATCTGAATTACTACAGAGAGTATAAGCAGGGAGAGGAGCGACAGCTGATCTACGATCACAGAGGAGCGCCCATTCCCATTGATACATGGGTCTGGAAAAAACAGAAAGTTAAATAGAAAGAAGGAAACTGCACTGCAGAGGAGTATGGAAATATGCAGTTGATACAAGTCAGAATAAACGGCTATAAGCATCTGAAGAATACATGTGTTAATTTTAATAATCAGTCGGGGAAAGAACTTTTTCATGACGGGCTTCCCATCCGTTTTTTTATCGGCCTGAACGGTTCGGGAAAGTCTGTTTTCATGGAAGCGCTCTGTATCCTCTTTTCGCGGATCGTCCAGGACGAACAGCCCGGATTTGATTTTACTCTGGTCTATAATATATGGAGAGAGCAGAACTATCGTGTGGAAGTGACAAATGGAGAGGAACATCTCAAAATTCATGTCCTTCGGGAGGACGGGCATGAAATGACATCGGATTCTTTTGCAGAACATCGATATTTGCTTCCGGATTATATTCTGACCTGTGCTTCAGGCGTTAATAATAATTTTTATGACATTATGGTAAGTTCTCCGAGGGAGTCTCTTCAGAGCGATCTATTTGATCTGAGCCTGCTGGGGCAAAGCAGATATGGCGAGACGGAGCGTGAACAGAAAATCAGGGATGTGCTTCTCTCCCTTCGGCGTCTGGAAGAAAATCCAATCAGCATGTTTATCGATGAGAAAAATTCGGTTCTTTCTCTGGCGGCATTTCTGGCTGTCCTGCCGGGCGGTTTGGACGATCCGGATGCGGGAGCGCAGCTACGGTGCAGGGAGAGACTGTTGTCGATGCTGGCGGATCAGCCGTGCCCGGTCAGCCTGTCATTCACGCTGGATGAGAAACGTGCCGGGGAACTTGAAGAAGAGATGGAACAGTTTGGCACAGTGTTCGGCGAATCTTCAGAAAAGCCGGGAGCAAAGAGAAAACCGGGAGGAGAATGGGGAAGACAGGCAGAAAGAAAAACAGGATGGACTACACAGCGCACTTACCAGGATGAAACGACAGATGCGGAGAATGCCCACGGAGACAGGGTTATCACCTGGCTCTTTGAACCGTTCGGAGAAGGAAATGTCAGGTATGTCAGAAAGCTGACGGAAGATTACAAGAATCCGCTGGAATTCCTCTCCAGACTGATTCTGGCCCGCAACAGAGGACTTTTAAAAGAATGCCATATCAGTTTCCGGCTGCGGGGAACAGAGGATATACTGGAGGAAAATGCGTTCAGCGAGGGAGAGTATATGTTTCTGGTCAGAATGGGCCTGCTTGTCATGGGAAGGCAGAGAAAGGGGAGCAGCCAATGTCTGTATCTGTATGATGAGCCAGATGTCTATCTCAACGAACGGTGGAATATCGACTTCATATCAGATGTTCAGAAAATTTTTGAAGACAGCGGTGTAAGACATGAGATTGTTATTGCAACGCATTCTTCGCTGATGCTGACTGATGCATTCCCGGAACAGCTGTATTACTTCCGCCAGAAAGAAGGTGGGGTGAGCTGCACGAACATCCAGGCATCCACGTTCGGCGGAAGCCGCAACGAGATTATGCAGGCGCTCTTTGGAACGGAACATAGTGTGGGAAGTTATTCGTACCGAAAAGTAAAAAAGCTTCTGGAGGAAGAGGACGATATCGGGAAACTAGAGGATTGTCTGGACAGCGTAGGTTCCGGTTATTTGCGCCTGCGCCTTCTGGATAAAATACAATTACTGAAGAAGAGATAAGAGGGAAAAATGTTCTTAGAAGTGAAACAGGCGCCCTGTGCGGAAGTGCCAGGCAGACTTATGAAAATGATACAGACAATACTTGACTACTCGATCCAGTCTCTAGTGCAAGAGCCGGATTTCGAGGAGCTTTCAGAGAGTGTGGAGGAAGACTTCCGTTATCTGTTCGGAAGAGCTGCGGTTCATTCCGCTATTGAGGAATTGTTTGAACTGCCTTATATAGAGCGGACAGTGTTGTGTGAAGCTTTTGAAAATGACAGTGAATTCAAGGATCATATAAATGATGCTTCCTATTCTTTCCGGAGAATTCCAGAAAATGAAAATAAAGTTCTGAGCAATCTGTGTAATGCGTTATATGACGAGGTGAGAAGCGGACTTCCGGCAGGTAATAAGACGGAATTTAATGTGCGGCTTCTGCAGACCCAGTTTGCACAGACAAACGGAGCGCTGGGGCGGGTATGCCCGGTCTGTGTCAGGGAACTTGTGTTTCCTCTGGGGGAAGGAGAGGTGGACCATTACTTCCCCCGAAAGAAGTACCCTGCGCTGGCGCTACATCCCTACAATTTGCTTCCGATCTGTTCGGATTGCAATGGAGTTCGCATGAAACATATGAAAAGTCCTTTTGAGGCATCCGACAGAGGACCGGGAGAGCTGCGGAATGTGTATCTTCCCTATCTGCGTGCCGCGCGTCCAGAGATTGAGTTCAAAGTGTCTGGAGATGAGTCGCGGAGGATTCTTATGCGGCCAGTGCCCGGTGCAGATGGATATGCCGGAAGAAGAATTGAGAATATGGAGAGACTTTATCATCTCGGGGAAAGGTGGAGTGAAATCCTCCAGTTTGTATGTGATGATGTCATGGCTGAACTGGCGGAGCAGCGTCGGGATACGGATACCCGGGAAGAATGGATCGAAAAACTGCGAGGAATCCTGAGGTCAAATGCGCAGAGTACCCGGGACCGCATTGAGTTTGTAAAAGGGATCTATTGCGGCTGGCTGAATGAAAAAACGGATCAGGAGCTGGAGAATATATTTGGCAGCGGGAAAACGGAAGTATGATGAGCGATATCTTCATTTAATAAGCAGAATAACCAGTTTGAAGGTGATGAGGGAAATTGAAAATATTCGGAAGGAGAAACTATTATGTCTAATGCAGTTGTTACATTGAGAAAAGGCGCGGGCCGTACGCTCAAGCAGGGCGGACCATGGATTTACGACAATGAGATAGAAAGTATTATGGGAAGCTTTGAGGACGGAGATATCGTGCTCGTCCATGATTTCGACGGTTATCCGCTGGGGCGTGGATTTATCAACCGAAATTCAAAACTGACGGTGCGCATGATGACGAGAAACCGTGACACGGAAATTAATGAAGATTTCATCCGCATGCGCGTACAGAATGCATGGGAGTACCGGAAAAAAGTGATGGATGATATTTCCAGCTGCCGGGTGATCTTCGGAGAAGCAGATTTCCTGCCGGGTATCGTGGTGGACAAGTTCGCGGATGTGCTGGTGGTGGAATCTCTCGCTTTGGGAATCGACCGCTTTAAATTGATGATCGTGGATATTTTAAAAGAACTGATGGAGAAAGACGGCATCCACATTCGGGGCGTCTATGAGCGCAGTGACGCGAAAGTACGCGAGCAGGAAGGGATGGAGCGCCGTAAGGGATTTATCGGCGAGCCTTTTGATACAAAGGTGGAGATCGTGGAGAACGGCGTGCGCTATTATGTGGACGTAAAGGACGGACAGAAGACCGGCTTCTTCCTTGATCAGAAATACAACAGACGGGCAGTGGCAAAGCTCTGCAAAGGAGCCCGGGTGCTGGACTGCTTTACCCATACCGGTTCCTTTGCCCTGAATGCAGGAATTGCAGGAGCAGAGCACGTGACCGGAGTGGACGCCTCTGAGCTGGGGGTTGCTCAAGCGAGAGAAAATGCCGCCCTGAACGGACTGGAAGACCGGGTGGAGTTTATCTGTGAAGACGTCTTTGACCTGCTCCCTCGTCTGGAGAAGCAGGGAGAGAAATATGACGTGGTCATCCTTGATCCGCCGGCATTTACGAAATCGAGAAGCTCAATCAAAAAAGCGGTGAAAGGATACCGGGAAATCAATCTGAGGGGAATGAAGCTTGTAAAAGACGGAGGGTATCTCGCTACCTGTTCCTGTTCACATTTTATGGATCAGGAACTGTTTACCAAGACGATCGGGCAGGCGGCGCAGAATGTGCATAAGAGGCTGCGGCAGGTGGAGTTCAGGACGCAGGCGCCGGATCATCCGATATTGTGGGGAGCGGGGGATTCTTATTATCTGAAGTTTTATGTGTTTCAAGTGTGTGAGGAGAAGTAGTTACAGAAGAAATGGGGCTGAATCTTGGAATAGAGTCTAAGATGGCGATAATCAAGCGAGGAAGAATGGGGAAAATTATATGGAAGAAAGAAATGAAATTGTATTGTTTACAGATAATGGTATAAAACTCGAAGTGCCAATAACGCCCGAGCAGGAAACTGTATGGCTGACACAGGAACAAATGTCAGTGTTGTTTGAGACTGCACGTTCTTCTATAGCTTATCACATTGGAAATATTTTCAAAGAAGGCGAATTGGATAAAAACACTTCTGTCGAAATTTTCGACAGAAGTGAAAATAAAGCATCGAGACCTCCCATGTATTATAATTTGGATGTAATTATCTCAGTGGGATATCGGGTGAAATCTAAACGGGGGGTTGCCTTTAGAAAATGGGCAAACTCAGTTTTGAAACAGTACATAATCAAGGGGTATGCCGTGAACCATAATCGTATGAATCAGCTAAACGAGGTAATACGAGTTATGAAAAGAGTGGAGAACAGCCTTGATACAAAACAGGTATTGACAGTAGTAGAGCGGTACAGTCAGGCACTGGAACTGCTGGACGCCTATGATCATCAGAATATGGGACGACCGACTGGAAGGAAGACTTCATATATTTTAACCTACGAAGAATGCCGCAAAGTAATCGATGAAATGAAGTTTGGTGACAGCAGCTCCTTATTCGGAAATGAAAAAGACGAATCCTTTAAGGGAAGTATCGGTGCTATTTACCAGAGTTTTGGTGGTGTGGATTTATATCCTAGTATGGAAGAAAAAGCGGCTAATTTGTTATATTTTGTCACCAAAAATCATAGCTTTTCTGATGGAAATAAGCGGATAGCAGCAACAATGTTTCTTTATTTTCTTAATAAAAATGAGGCATTGTTTAGAGATGGGGTAAAAACAATCGATGATCATACGTTGGTGGCTTTGACAATTATGATTGCAGAATCAAAACCGGAAGAAAAAGAAATGATGATAAGTGTCATTATGAATTGCATGGGTTGATTAAAGAATATATAAAATATTTATCAATGGTAAAAATAACAAAACGATTAAAATTGATGAAAGGATAATATCATGTGCACCTGTATCACCTACACCAACAACGATTTCTACTTCGGCCGCAACCTTGATCTTGACTGTTCTTTTGGCGAAACCGTCACGATCACCCCGCGCAATTTTCCTCTTATTTTCCGGAAAGCAGGGCGGCAGGATCACCACTATGCCATGATCGGCATGGCGTCGGCAAACGACGGTTTCCCGCTGTATGCCGAAGCTGTCAACGAAAAGGGGCTGGCGATGGCGGGGCTAAATTTCCCGGGAAATGCATACTATCAGAAACCGGACGGCGAAGGCCTTGAGATTACTTCGTTTGAAGTGATTGCGTGGATTTTGGGAAAATGTGATTCTGTGGCGGAAGCGGAGAAGTTTCTGGGTGAAATGAAGATTGTTGATCTTGCATTTTCGGATCAGATGCCGCCTGCACCGCTTCACTGGATGATTGCAGACCGTGAGAGATGTCTTGTTCTTGAAGCAGTCAGAGATGGTCTGAAAGTATATGAAAATCCATTTGGAGTGCTGACGAACAATCCACCTTTTGAGTATCACAGGATGAATATGAACAATTATATGAACCTGTCGGCGGAGAGTCCGCGAAACCACTTTGCGGACAAGCTGAATCTCAGGCCTTATGCACAGGGGATGGGAGCCATCGGGCTTCCGGGTGACGCCTCATCGGCGTCCCGCTTTGTGCGCGCTGCATTTTTGAAGTGGAATTCCGCGGCGCCGGAAGAGGAAAAGGCGAATGTCTCACAGTTTTTCCACATTCTGGACAGTGTGGCCATGGTCCGCGGGGCTGTGGTAACAGATCAGGGAACTTATGATATTACCACATATTCCTGCTGCGCCAATGCGAGGACAGGCGTTTACTATTATAAGACGTATGACGACTGCCAGGTACGTGCAGTGGATATGTATGAGACAGATCTAAACGGGAGCGAACTAATTCAAAAATAACAGTTCAGTTCAGACAGCCCCATGGCTGAACTGTTATCTGAAAAACGTTGACATTTTAAGTTTAAAGTGATAAAGTGTTACCAGACCGATGAGGAAGAGCAAGTAACTTCAGTGGACGCTTCACAGAGAGCCGCGGGCGGTGGGATCGCGGTATGCCGGACTTGGAGTGAATGGGCTTCTGAGGGCGAGTTGAAATTTGGAGTAGGCGAGCCGGAGAACTGACTCCGTTATCAAAGAAAGCATATGTCAGTATGCATGAGTGGATGTAGTATATTACGTCAAGCCGGGTGGCACCGCAGGAGTATTTGTATGAATTACAGCTCTTGTCCCTGCAATTTTATTGTATGGGATAAGGGCTTTTTGTTTTGTGGAAAAACGCACTGCATTGAAAATGAATGATATCCCATATGCTATGCGATATATGGCAGCACAGAGGAAAGGAGATATTACCATGAAACTTGAAAATTACGAAGTACACCTTCCGAACTATTCTATCGGAGATAAAATTTATGACAAGATCGGGCCTGTATGTGAATCATATGGAAAGAAAGTTCTTGTAATCGGAGGAAGGAAAGCACTTGCAGCTGCATACGATAAGATCAGGTCCTATGTAGATCAGACGAATCTTGAGATTATCGGAAAAGAGATTTACGGTGAGAATTGTACATATGCCACAGTGGAAAAGCTGCGCGCCATGCCTCTTTATCAGGAGGCTGACATGGTATTCGGCGTAGGCGGCGGCAAGGCGCTGGACACGGTGAAGTGTTTGTGCATTACAGATGATAAGCCGGTCTTTGCATTTCCGACGATCGCGTCCAACTGTTCCGCCTGTACATCGGTTTCCATTATGTACAATGAGGACGGCACATTTCTGAAACCGCATTTTTTTATCAGGCCGGTCATGCATTCGTTTATTGATACGGAAATTATTGCCAAGGCGCCCAGCCAGTATATGTGGGCGGGGATCGGTGATACCTATGCGAAATATTATGAGGCCACGATCTCGTCAAGGGATGAACAGCTGGAACATTTTACAGCTCTTGGCGTGGCGGTCAGCCGGATGTGCTGTGACCCGCTGATCCAGTACGGGCCGAAAGCACTGGAAGATCACAAGAAAGGGCTCTGTACATATGACGTGGAGCAGGTCGTGCTGGCAATTGTCGTGACCACGGGAATTGCCTCTATCTTCCTGACAAAAGATTACACGCCGGACTACAACAGCGGTCTCGCACATGCCATATTCTATGCTATGACGTCTTATCCGGTCATCGAGGAGAGGCATCTGCATGGCGAGGTAGTCGGATTCGGCATCCTGCTGGCGCTGCTCGTTGATCAGCAGTATGACGAATTTGAGAAGATCTACAGGCTGAACCGGGCGGTTGAGCTACCGGTTTCACTGGAAGACATCGAGATCACGGATGAACAGTGGGATGAGTGTATGGATCGCATCCCGGAAATGTCGGATGTGGCTCATTATCCGTATAAGGTGACAAAGGAAATGCTGACAGAGGCAATGGACAGACTGAAAGAAAGAGTGAGAAGAGACAATGAAGAAGAATAAAACAGGAGCAGTCATTCTGGGAGTGGCATTTGTATGGTTTACGACACATTTCGGAGGCGGATTCGCATCAGGAGCGCAGATATACAGCTATTTCGTAAGGTACGGTATCTGGTGCCTGATCATGCCGGTGTTTGCAATGCTCTACAACACTGTTTTCTTTGCATACAGCCTGCGCTTTGCAAGGAAACATCAGGTTTACGACTACAGATCCTACAATAATGCGTTTTACGGAAGGTTTGCCCCCATATTTTCGAACTTGTTCGAGATCCTTTATGTCTGCGTGATGTGCGTGGCTCCGGCAGTTGCATTTGCCACAGGCGGCGCTACGCTGAGCACACTGACAGGGCTTCCGTATCTGCTCTGCACTTTCCTGATCGGTGTGTTTATCTTTGTGGTTGCCATATTCGGGACAGATCTGGTGCGGAAAGTAGCATCCGTACTGTCCATCTGCATTATCGCGGGACTGCTGATCGTATATATTCCCAATATTATTTCCGGCTTATCGGGAATCTCGGCAGCTGCGGAGAGTATGACAAAGGCAGATCTGCCATTTGGAGATGCGCTTTACTCAGCGTTTCTCTACGGAACATTCCAGCTCTCCAACATTGCGGTGTTTGTACAGCATGCGAAATCATTTGACAGACCGGGCGACGCAGTGAAGAGCATGGGAGCGGGATTTGTGGTAAATGCGCT
Source organism: Candidatus Mediterraneibacter surreyensis (assembly GCA_019118885.1). Lineage (GTDB taxonomy): Bacteria > Bacillota > Clostridia > Lachnospirales > Lachnospiraceae > Mediterraneibacter > Mediterraneibacter surreyensis. Next base: position 15,911 of record DWYB01000025.1, read on the forward strand.
GATGATGGTCATGGTCGTGCTCGGGCTTATGACGGTTTACACGAATCCGGATGCTGCCGGGCAGAGTGTGCCCACGCTCTTTATGGTACAGAACGGTGTGGGAGCTTCCTTTATGACTCCCCTTATTTCCATTCTGATCATTCTCGGCGCCGTGTCTACTGCTGTCAATATGGTAGCGGCAATGGTGAAGAGAATCTGCGGCGAGAAGGAAGATAAAGTATCCGGCGAAGGAGAACGGGCATCGGATGAAGCCGAAGCAGCAGAGGAGCCGGCAGGAAAGAGGAGATTTCAGGTTACGCGAAAAGAGATTATTGCGGCGCTCATCTGCTGTATTGTGGATTTCGGGATCGCCCAGTTCGGGCTGCTTACCCTGATCCAGAAAGCGTACAGTTTTCTTGCCTACCTGGCGATACCGGTTATTCTTATTCCATATATTATTCATATGATAGCGACAAGATTTGACACAAAAAATTGACTTATGCAGTCTCACCATATATAATATCTGCTGAGAAATATTATCAATAAATGACATATAAAGGATGAGGCTGCTATGAGATTAAAAGAAGGCAAGAATAATCATACCTATGTGGTCGAGAAAATCCAGATCGAGCTGAACCTTGAACGAAGGCTCGAAGCGCTCGGCCTGACGGAAGGATCTAAGATTACCATATTAAATAATGACAAAAAGGGAGCAATGACTGTAAAATTCCGTGGAACACGGTTCGCACTTGGAAAACGCATTGCCGACAATATCTTCGTAAAGGAGGAAGCGGCATGAGCGGAAAAGTGATAAATGTGGGATTCATCGGAAATCCGAACTGTGGTAAGACAACATTGTTCAACGCTTATACAGGGGCAAACCTGAAAGTGGCGAACTGGCCGGGCGTTACAGTGGAGAAGAAGGAAGGCTATACAACTTATAAAGAACAGGAGTTCAAACTGATTGACCTGCCTGGCATTTACAGCCTGACTTCTTACACAATGGAAGAAAAGGTATCCCGTGAGTGCATTATGAGCGACGAGGTGGACGTGATTGTGGACGTGGTGGACGCGTCCTGTCTGGAACGGAACCTGTACCTGACGCTACAGCTCATTGAGCTTGGCAAGCCTGTTGTTCTGGCGCTCAACATGATGGATATCGTGGAAGAGCGGGGGATGGAGATTGACCTTCACCGTCTGCCGGAGATGCTTGGTATTCCGGCAATCCCTGTATCTGCGAGAAAGCGCACTGGCCTTGAGATTCTGCTCCATGCGGTGGCGCATCATAAAGAATATGCAAAACAGGGACCGTTTATCCACCATCATTCGGACAAGACGGGACATAAACATAACCACCACAGCGAATATGCCATGGTGTATGATGATGAGATAGAGGATAAGATCGATGCGATCAGCGAGCAGTTCCGGGTGAAATATCCGGATATGGAGAATATGCGCTGGCACGCCATCAAGACGCTTGAGCAGGATGATTCGGTGATGAAGAAATATCCTGTCGATATGACTGGGATTGCAGACCGGAGCTATGAGAAAGATATCATAAATGAAAAATATGACTTTATAGAAGAAGTGATCGACGAGACGCTTGTCAACAAAAGTGCTAAGTCGGAACAGACAGACCGTATTGACCGTTTTATGACGAGCAGATGGCTGGGGCTTCCGATCTTTCTCGTGATCATGGCGCTGGTATTCTTCCTGACATTTACAGTGGGAGACTGGCTGAAAGGATACTTCGAGACAGGACTTGATCTTCTGACAGGAGCGGTGAGCGCAGGGCTTGAGGCGGCCGGAACATCTCCGATGCTCAATTCACTGCTTGTGGACGGCATCATCTCGGGTGTGGGCGGCATCCTTACTTTCCTGCCGAATATCTTTATCCTGTTCCTCGCGCTGGCGTTCCTCGAGGACAGCGGTTATATGTCTCGAGTGGCGTTTGTCATGGATGATATCATGAGCCATCTGGGACTCTCGGGAAGAGCGTTCCTTCCTATGCTGCTGGGATTCGGCTGTACGGTTCCCGCGGTCATGGCATCCCGGGCGCTGGAGCATAAGAAGGACAGGTTTAAGACGATTCTGGTAACTCCGTTTATGTCCTGCAGTGCAAGGCTGACCATATATGTTTTGTTTTCTTCTATGTTTTTTGGAAAATACGCAATGATTGCGTGCTATTCGATCTATCTGATCGGAATTGTGATTGCAATCCTGACGGCGTATATTTTATCGCGGATTGACGGAAGTAAGGCGGAACACGCGCTGTTGATCGAACTGCCGGAGTATAAATCTCCTAATGCGCGGACGATCGCATTATACGTATGGGAAAAAGTAAAGGATTATCTGACGAAAGCCGGAACGGTTATTTTCCTCGCTTCTGTTATCATGTGGGTTCTTCTGAATTTCGGACCTACAGGATATGTGACAAATATCGGCGAGAGCTTTGGCTCAATTGTCGGAAAGGCAATCGTGCCGCTGTTTAAACCGATCGGTCTTGGTTACTGGCAGATCGTAGTGGCCCTGATCGCGGGCATTGCGCAGAAAGAAGTCGTGGTATCGAGCTGCAGTGTGCTTTTCGGAATACAGAATATCACTACCGCTCATGGCATGAACAGTTTTGTATCACTGCTCGGGGGAATGGGATTCGGAGCGGCAAACGCATATGCTCTTATGATCTTCTGTCTTCTCTATGTGCCGTGTACAGCGACGATCGCGACGATCCGAAGAGAAGTGGGAAGTACAAAGCTGACCGCCGGGATTGTCTTGTTCCAGCTGGCGGTCGCTTGGGTGGCAAGCTTTATCGCGTTCCATATAGCAGGACTGATCCTGTGATGAAAAAGCAGTTTCCGGTACTGTGATTCTGATATGGGGAAAAAGCAGTTGTGGAAGTACCATATTGTTACAGTTAAAAATTTAATATTGTACAGATTTGAGCAGGAGTCCTTTTGCTTCGCAGGGGGCGCCTGCTTTTTCTGTCCCCTCAAGAATATGCAATATGCTCTCAGGAGTCCGTTTTCCCTGCCCGATCTCAAGCAGCGTCCCGATGATCAGGGAGGGCATCCGGTAGAGAAAATCATTTGCGGTAAGCGAAATGATTAGCGTATCCGTATCACTATCTGTATCTTCAGATTTCCGGAATGAAATTTCCATCACTTCTTTCTCTGTGCCTTTTTTCTTCTTTGCACCTGAAAAGAAACGAAAATCATGCAGTCCTTTTAAATATCCTGCAGCGGTCTCCATGGAACTGACATCCGGTGAGGGGAAGATGTGAGCTGTATATGCGTTTGTAAAGATATTGTAGACAGGCGACGTACAGATCCGGTATTCGTATGTGCGCGACCGTGCATTCAGATCGGCGCGGAATCGTTCCGGCGCGGTATTGCAGTGAAGAATGCGGATATCCATGGGAAGGTAATGATCCAGATTCCGATGCAGTATTTCCATATCGGAAAATGAATCAGAGACAAAGCTTACAGTCTGCTCCAGCGCGTGTACTCCGGGCTCCGTCCTGGCGCCTGCATAGAGCGTGACCGGACTGCCGCTCAGTTTTTCCAGAACAGAGGATAATCTGTATGAAATTGTTTTGTGATAACCGTCCTTTTCCGGGCGCTGCCAGCCCAGATAACGGGTTCCGTCGTATTGGAGGGTGAGTTTGATATTTGACATGTCTGCCTCGCTTTGTAAAAATTTTTCCAGATTATTGTAAATGATGGAGGGTGAGTTGGCAAGGAAATACTATAGAGCCGATCTTTGATGGTTCCTTTTTGTTGACTGCTTGCAAAAAACAGCTATAATTATAATTAGAATCATGCAAGGCAAGCGGATCCTCGCAATCTGCTGCGCTGTTTGCTTATAACCGAACAGCTAGCTGTTTCACTGTTTCTCAGAAGGGGCGTGTATCTCTCCTGAAAATGGAAGGTCTTTATTCTCTGCTATTGCTCTGCGCAATAGAAACAGGGAATTTCCCGGAGTTATCGGTAATAAAAAGAAGGAGATTATGTTATGAATATAAGGAGATTAACAAAATGTCTGATCGGAGCGTGCGCTCTGTCTTTGGCGGTTTTACAGCCTCTGGATGTGCTCCCGACAAATTCGCCCCTTAACACGGTTATTGAGGCGGAAGCGGCCACATCAACGAAGCCGGGAAAGGTTACTTTAAAAAGCATCAAGGCAACAGGTTATAATAAAATCCGCATTAACTGGAAGAAAACTACCGGGGCGACTCATTACCGGATTTATTATAAGACGCCCGGCGGCAAATGGAAGCTGATTAAAACCGTGGCTTCCAGTGTGACCAGCTACACCCACACATCCTCGAAAAAATATCCTATTAAATGCGGGCAGAAGTATACCTATACCGTAAAGGCATACAACAGCAAGTCAAAGAAGTCCGGCAGCTACAACACGAAAGGGCTGACTGCGCGAACCATTCCCACTACCGTGTCTCTGCAGAAAATTAAACGGAATACCAACAATACGGTTACGGTATCGTGGAAGAAAGCCTACGGCGGTAATTACTATCGAGTATACCGCAAAACGTCCGGCTCAGGCTGGAAGCTGCTCAAAATGGTAAAATCTTCCACTTTATCTTACACGGATAAGAATCCTGTCAAAGGCAAGAAGAATATCTATACCGTAAAGATGTACAACAGTACGACCAAAACATCGGGAAAATATAACACTTCCGGAATCTCGGTCAGTGTACCGGCTGCAGCCGTAGTAAAACCGGGCAAGCCGGTGCTTACCAGTATTTCGGCGTCCGCTTCCGATAAAGTTACCATAAAATGGAAGAAGGCTTCCAATGCTACCGATTACCGCATTTACTATAAAGAACCAGGCGGAAAATGGAAACGGATAGCTACGGTCAAGTCAAGCGTAACCAGCTATACCCACACTTCCTCCGACGAGTATCCTATCCAGGCCGGAAAGGAGTACATCTATACTGTGAGGGCTTATAACAGCAATACCAAGACACTGGGAAGCTATGACACCAAAGGGCTGTCGGTAACCGTTCCGAAGCCCGTAGAGGAACCGCGCTGGATTTTTGACGACGGGGCAAACGGCGCGCTGACCGCCCGCAACCGGAAAATTTACACAAAGGTGACCATTGCCACAGCTTCCGGCGGTTATCTGATCGCGGCTCCGGACGAGGGTATCAACTGGGATCGTGATCTGGTACACTGGTATGACTGGAAATGCAATGATACCGATGCCGTTCACGTAGGAGGCTGGGAGTCCTGGGAAGGCGATGTAGACGGGGTAATGCCCGGCAAAGACAGCATGCTTTACTGGGGATACTACTGTAAGAGGTCAGAAGCGGACCGGTCTCTGTCTTTCTATGACTGGTTCCACAAATATTTTGACCAGCAATGGCATTGGGAACTGGCCGATCCCTACGCTGCAGAAAGCATCAAACGCCTGAATGTCAATGACGGAGAGGTGTTCAGCGGAATCATTTTATCCGAGGAAGAAGCACTGGGCCATTATCGGAAATATGGGTATCCGTCGGTTACAATTTCCGATCTGACCGAGCCGCCGGTAAAAGGCGCGCAACTTGTAATCCTTTATGATGACGGAACAGTGGTTCCGTATGAGAAAGGTATTATCGTTTCCTATGATGTCTACGGCGGAACCGGACAATGGGCAGACTATTTCCCGGACAAAGACGGGCACGGCGTCGGGCGGCCTATATGGGGCGTGTACGAGTAAGGATAATTTAAGATCCAAAATCACGTTTGAATTGAATATGACACTGCAGAAGCGGCGTTCTCTGATCCTCTTGTGGGAAAATAGAACGCCGCTTTTTGCGCTCAAAATCAGGAAGAAGGCGATGTCGGAACGTACTATTTCCCGGAGCGCGACATTTTACTGTGAGTTTGCCAACCCCGCCGTTGAGTGAGATGCGACTTGTTTTCAGCTGTATCAATTGTTACAATAGAGAAGACGTCAGAGAAAACGTTCTGCTTTGCCGGGAGAAACGGCAGGGGTAACAATATAAGTGAAAATATATCAGGTTAGGAGGATATTATGATCGAAGAAAGAAAAGTGTCAGAATCACAGGTGGAGATCGTTCGTATGGTGCGGCCGAATCATCTGAATTCAGCGGGAAGGCTGTTCGGAGGCATGCTTATGCAGTGGCTTGATGAAGCTGCCGGTATGGTGGCGATGCGCCATACACGCTCTAATGTGATCACTGCGTCGGTAGATAATCTGCGGTTTATCCATGGAGCATATAACGGAGAGATGGTGGTCATTATAGGAAAAGTGACTTATGTGGGAAATACCTCTCTTGAGGTAAGACTGGATACCTATGTGGAACATATTGAAGACGGTATGCGCCATCCCATCAACCGGGCGTATTTTACAATGGTCTCGATGGATGAAAACGACAGACCCAAACCTGCTCCGAAGCTGATTCTTGAGACTGAAGCAGAGAAGGCGGAGTGGGAAGCGGCGAAGAAGCGAAGAGAGATGAGGATGAAAAGGAAAGAGGAAGGGTTTTGAAATTCTAATTTTCCATACTAGCAAAGTATCCGCCGGGAGACAGGTATTGCTAGCGCACCCGCTTTCGCTCGGGCCGTAACGCAGCGGTACATAGGAGCGCAAAAGTTGCGCTCCAAGTGCCGGCGTTACTCTACGGTGCGTACACAATACCTGTCTCCCGGCTGCTTTCTTTCCTAGCCCGAAAAACAAATTTAAACGGAAGGATCAAAATCGGACCTTATATCATCGGCATTCAGTCCGACAAATTAGAATTTTTATTTCTGATGCTTTCTGAATATGGAACTGGTCATCCTTACAGTTCTGTCTATCTGTTCCTGTTCTTCTTTACTTTTTCCTTTTTTGATAATTTCCAGAATAAGGCTTACTTCATCCGGAGAAAACTGGATTCCCTGTTTGTTGGCGCTTGTGATCAGGGCCAGCATGACAGGGGCAAGATCGCGTCCGGACTTTCCTGAAGTCCGTTCAGCTGCCATCCGGATCAGTTCCAGCTTCGCCGGATCCATATTCTTCATTGCCGGATTGTTCATCCATTCGTTGTCCATCTTCTTCATCTCCTTTCTTAACGCTGTCCGAGGCCTGGGAAAATATATCGCTGTACATTCGGAACATTTCTTGCTGCTCTGGCGGAAGCATGCCGGTGAGCAGCTCCATTGGATCAAAGTCCGAGCTGTTTCCCTCTGATTTTTCCTGTGCAGTCTGCATCATTTCCATGACAGACATCATTTCCCTTATATTTATGATCATATCAAGCATAGAGGCTTCTCGCGGTTTCAGGTATGGCCTGAAACTATTTAATATATCTATGGGAGAAAGTGAGTCATTACCTGAGGTCATCTGAGCCTGCAGGCCGCTGCTTCGTCCGTGGAAGAGCCGGAGTGCTTCCCGTAGTTCTATAAATTTGACCATGCCTGCCAGCGTCTGCCGCCCTGATGCAGGGGTATAGGGAATGAGCAGCTTGATTATCTGTAGTTCCGGTGTGGTGACAAGTTCATCGAAAGGTGTCATTAATCCGGGTATATCTTTATCCATTCCAAAGATACTCCTGCACATAGCGTTGTAAATATATATGTTGCTTTGGATAGAAATATGAATATTGGAAAAGCTTATAGATAAAAAAGGCGGTGATCTTTTCGGTACAGTTTTGTCAAGAAAACATAGGATTCATAAAATAATATTAGTAACAGTTCCGTGAATTGAGCGTCGATATATGAAGGAAACAGCAGCACAGCTAAAGCGGGCATTTCGTGTGGTTTTCCTGATGGTTAGAGCTGAACTGTTGCAAGTTAAGAAACAAAAAGAAAGGAAGGAACAGATATGACAAGAAAACTGATCATTGACGGAAATGCGGTTTACGAGATTGATGAAGACTGCATGTTGAAAAATCGTGTAGAAAAAGATGCCCAGGAAAAAGAGAAAAAAGAAAACAATGTTGGATGCAAATACAGACAGAAGAGTGATCAGGAGGGTACGGCCGGGTATGGCAGACTAAATTAAGTATGTAAAAACACTATAGTTCAGCCGTGCTTTTCTGCCGGCTGAACTGTTTCCCAAAAATGAACGCCTGCCCCGTATGGAGCAGGCGTCGTTAGGTTTAAGACTTATTTACGGGGTGTTTATTCTGTCAGATCAGCATCCGCAGCCGTTGTTGCCGAATCCGCCACAGCAGCAGAGAAGCAGGATAATCCACAGGCAGCTGTCGTTTCCGCAGCCGTTTCCGCCGAATCCGTTTCCGCCACAGCCGCCGCAGCAGCAAAGCAGAAGAATGATCCACAGGCATGAAGACATTCCGTTACCGTTGTCGCATCCACATCCACAGTTTGTAGCAGTTAAATCACTCATTTTAAATCCTCCAATTGGGTTATTATTTACAATTCTATATTATGCAGGCGTATGAAAAGTGTGATTCGGGTACACAGTTAATGTTTCGTGAATATTTTGATTAAAAAGGGAACTATTTTCAGATTATTATGAAATGGGTAAAACAATCGGTAGGTTATTGGTGTGACGATATATTAACTGGGAAATATGTGGGAAATGGGATATGTACAGCAATTCTGGATACCGGCATAGCGAGGCATCCGGATTTAAGAAACCGCATCACCGCTTTCAGAAATTTTACAGGCAAAGTACCGGAAACAGTCAGCAGCGATGACAGCGGACACGGAACTCATGTGGCGGGTATCCTCGCCGGGGACGGCCGCGCTTCATCAGGAGTGTATGCGGGAATGGCGCCTGAAGCAGGCCTGATTGTAGGTAAGGTGCTGGATCGCGAGGGGAACGGAAATGTCGAAAATGTACTGAGAGGAATTGATTGGATCATACGGAACCGGGATAATTTTCAGGTACGTATTGTCAATATTTCTGTCGGAACACAGCCGGATCTGGCCCGGGAACAGAAGCAGATTTTTCTGGAGGCCGTTGAGGATTTGTGGAATAGAGGGCTTGTTGTTGTTGTGTCAGCTGGAAATTACGGACCGGGGGAAGGAACGGTTGCGGTTCCGGGAAACAGCCCTAAAGTAATTACTGTGGGCGTGCCGGATACAGAGATACATTCTGTTTCCAGACGAAAAAATAATGTGAATTATTCCGGAAGGGGACCGACGGGTACGTGTGTTGTAAAACCGGATGTATTCGCACCCGGTACGGGGATTATAAGCTGTAACGCACGGTACGGCCGGCCGGGAGAGCATCCTTATATAATGAAGACAGGAACTTCGATGGCAACTCCGGTTGTATCCGGGGCAATTGCCTGCCTTTTGTCAAAATATCCGGATATGACTAATGTGGAAGTGAAACTGAAACTTAGGGAATCGTGTGTGAAAAGTCCGGGAACAGGAGCTGGATGGGGACTTTTAAATGTGGAAAAGCTGATGAAAGCGTAAAAAGGGACAGTTCAGCCCGCGCCATTCGCAAAGCTGCACTGACGTGCTGATTGCGGCGATGCCGCTCCTTTGCTCATATACGGGCGCCCAGCACATCTGGCTGCCAGTCGACGGGTTCTTATGCAAGCATAAACCCGTCGACTAACATCAGATGGCTGAACTGTCAAGAAAAAAACCTTGACAGCATATTCCCTTTCGTGTATGATAACCAAGGTGACTGTGATGAATAGGATTTTAGAACAGGCTTTATTGTATGATTTTTACGGTGAACTTCTCACCAAGCACCAGAAAGAAGTTTATGAGCAGTTTATTCTCGATGATCTTTCTCTGAGCGAGATAGCGGAGAGCGCGGGTATCAGCCGGCAGGGGGTACATGATCTGATCCGGCGGTGCCAGAAATCGCTTGAGGGATATGAGGAAAAGCTCCATCTGGTGGAAAGATTCCTCTCGGTAAAGGAAAAGGTCGGACAGATCGACGGAATTTTAGACGAGTGGGAGAAAGAGAAGAAGAACCCGGAAGAGATCGTGGAGAGGATTCGCAGGATCTCAGATGCGATTATTGGAGAATTATAGAGGGATAATATAAATGGCATTTGACAGCTTAACTGAGAAACTACAGAATGTATTCAGAAATCTGCGCAGCAAGGGGCGCCTTACAGAGGATGATGTGAAAGCCGCGCTGAAAGAAGTCAAGATGGCTCTTCTCGAGGCGGATGTTAACTTCAAGGTTGTGAAAGGCTTCATTAAAGATGTGCAGGAGCGTGCGGTCGGACAGGATGTGATGAACGGACTGAATCCGGGGCAGATGGTGATCAAGATCGTAAATGAAGAACTGATCAAGCTGATGGGTTCTGAGACGACAGAGATCAAGCTTCAGCCGGGGAGCGCCATGACTGTTATCATGATGGCCGGTCTTCAGGGAGCAGGTAAGACGACGACTACTGCAAAGCTGGCAGGGAAGTTTAAATTAAAAGGGAAGAAACCGCTCCTGGTAGCGTGTGACGTCTATCGTCCTGCGGCTATCAAACAGCTGCAGATCAACGGAGAGAAGCAGGGCGTGGAAGTATTCTCCATGGGAGATAAAAACCGGCCGGCTGATATTGCCAAGGCTGCTGTACAGCACGCGGCAAAGAACGGCAACAATATTGTGATCCTCGATACAGCCGGACGTCTTCACATTGATGAGGATATGATGGCGGAACTGCAGGAGATTAAAGAAACGGTGGAAGTACACCAGACGATCCTGGTTGTGGATGCCATGACAGGTCAGGTTGCGGTGAATGTAGCCGGAACATTTAACGATAAAATCGGGATAGACGGTGTTATCGTCACTAAACTCGACGGCGATACAAGAGGCGGTGCCGCGCTTTCTATTAAAGCGGTAACGGGGTGCCCGATCCTTTATGTCGGAATGGGAGAGAAGCTCTCTGATCTGGAACAGTTCTATCCGGACAGGATGGCGTCGCGTATCCTGGGCATGGGTGATGTGCTCACACTGATCGAGAAAGCCGGCGCAGAGCTTGACGAAGAGAAAGCTCTTAAAATGGCAGACAAGATGAAGAAGGCCCAGTTTGATTTCGATGATTATCTGGACAGTATGGAACAGATGCGCAAGATGGGCGGGCTTTCCAGTATCATGAGTATGATGCCGGGGCTTGGCGGACTTGGAGGAAAGGCGGGCAAATTACCTGATCTTGATTCCGAGGAGAATGAAAAGAAGATGGCGAGGATGGAGGCGATGATCCATTCCATGACTCCTGAAGAACGGAGCAATCCGGATCTTTTGAATCCGTCGAGAAAGCACCGAATCGCGCGGGGCGCCGGGGTTGATATTGCGGAAGTCAACCGTATGGTGAAGCAGTTCAACGAATCCAGGAAGATGATGAAGAAACTTCCCGGAATGATGGGCGGAAAAGGTGGCAAAAGGGGCAGATTCAGGCTTCCCTTTTAACACATAGATCATGCCGGATGCAGCCGGCTGCATATGCGGCGGGGCGGACGGCAGAAGTAACAAACAATAAGAAAAATAAATTTAAGAGGTGAAAGAAATGGCAGTAAAAATCAGATTAAGAAGAATGGGACAGAAGAAGGCTCCTTTTTATAGAATCGTTGTAGCTGATTCAAGGTCCCCGAGAGACGGAAGATTTATCGAGGAAATCGGAACATATGATCCGAACTGCGATCCGAGCGCAATCAAAGTTGATGAGGAAGCAGCAAAGAAATGGCTCAACAACGGTGCGCAGCCGACAGAAGTTGTAGGAAAGATCTTCAAGGCAGCAGGTATCGAGAAATAATTTGACTTCGCGGAGGTGCGCGTAAGATGAAAGAATTAGTTGAAGTTATCGCAAAAGCGCTGGTAGACCATCCGGAGGAAGTTTCCGTAAATGAGAAGCAGGAAGGCCGTACTACGGTGCTTGAACTCCACGTCGCCGACGGCGACATGGGGAAAGTGATCGGCAAACAGGGCCGTATCGCGAAGGCTCTCCGCTCTGTAGTAAAAGCGGCGGCAGCAAAAGAAGATAAAAGAGTCGTTGTCGATATCGTTTAAAGGATATCGGGGCAAAAAAGAAAGAGGGACAGTTTTCCGATTTGGAGAGCCTGCCCCTTTCTTTTTCCTGAATGCAAGGAAGAAAACAGAAAGGAAGCGGAAGAAATGGAACAATTTCTCCAGGTGGGAGTGATTTCTTCTACACACGGTATCCGGGGGGAAGTAAAGGTATTTCCGACAACGGACGATCCGGCCCGGTATAAAAAATTGAAAAAAGTGCTTCTGGACACGGGAAAGGAACAGCTTGAACTTGAGATCCAGTCTGTAAAGTTCTTCAAGCAGTTCGTAATCGTGAAGTTTAAAGGCATTGATAATATAAATGATGTAGAAAAATATAAAGGAAAACCACTTCTGGTAGCCAGAGAAGATGCGGTGAAGCTTGAAAATGACGAGTATTATATCGCCGATCTGATCGGCATGGAGGTGTATACCGAAGAGGGGCGTTTCGGCGTCCTCAAGGACGTTATGGAAACAGGGGCTAATGAAGTGTACATCATTGATTCGGACGAGTACGGTGAAGTGCTTGTTCCTGCGATCAGACAATGTATCCTCAATGTGGATGTAGAGAAAAAAATAATGAAGATTCATCTGCTGGACGGATTGGTATAAAAGGGGTGGAAGATAATGAATTTTCATATACTTACTTTATTTCCGGAGATGGTGATGAACGGTCTGAATACAAGTATTATCGGGCGTGCTGTTAATGCGGGATATTTATCCATAGAGGCGGTGAATATACGTGATTATGCGTTTAACAAGCACCAGAGCGTGGATGATTATCCGTACGGCGGCGGAGCCGGGATGCTTATGCAGGCGGAACCGGTATATCTGGCACATGAGGCTGTAGCCGAGAAAATCCGTTCGCGCAGGTCAGATATGGAATGCGCCGGCGCAGGCAGACGTCTCAGAACGGTATATCTCTCTCCTCAGGGCAGTGTGTTTAACCAGAATATGGCTGAGGATCTGGCACAGGAGGAAGATCTGATCCTGCTCTGCGGCCATTATGAAGGAATTGATGAGCGTGTGCTTGAGGAGATCGTGACAGATTATGTCTCGATTGGTGATTATGTTCTCACAGGCGGTGAACTTCCGGCAATGGTCATGGTTGACGCAATTTCCCGTCTGGTGCCGGGAGTACTTCATAACGATGTTTCCGCAGAGTTTGAATCTTTTCAGGACAATCTTCTGGAATACCCCCAGTATTCCAGACCGGAAGAGTGGCATGGCAGGAAAGTTCCGCCGGTACTTCTGTCGGGGCATCACGCCAATATAGAGAAATGGCGCCGGGAGCAGTCCATTATCCGGACGTATGAGCGCAGGCCGGATCTGCTGGAGAAATGCGAGCTTACAGAGAAAGAGAAGAAATGGTTCCGGGAATGGCTGGAAGAAAACAGGCAAGAAAACATGTAAATAGCACTTGAAAATGCTGTAGAAATATGGTAAACTACAACAGTTGTGAAAAGAAGAGCGATGGTCCTCTGACACAAAAAGGTGTTAAGAACGTCAAATATTAAGGAGGTCACACAAAATGAACGAGATTATTAAGAAGATTGAAGCAGAGCAGTTAAAAGAGAATGTACCGGAGTTTAATGTCGGCGATACCGTAAGAGTACACGCTAAGATCAAAGAGGGTAACCGCGAAAGAATCCAGGTATTCGAAGGAACAGTCCTGAAGAAACAGGGCGGCGGAGCCAGAGCTACTTTTACAGTAAGAAAGACATCCAACGGAATCGGCGTTGAGAAAACATGGCCGCTTCACTCACCACATGTTGAAAAGGTAGAGGTTGTGCGCAGAGGTAAAGTAAGAAGAGCAAAACTGAACTACTTAAGAAAACGTGTCGGCAAGGCTGCAAAGGTAAAAGAATTAGTAAAATAGTAACCAAGAGAGGGACAATTACAGAACTGTATATTGTCCTTTTTTTATAATGGCTGGTCGGGAGGGAGTATGCAGGATTTAGATTTTCGCAGAAAGCGGAGAAACAGTAATAGCAGAAAGCCTGTAAAGCTGCGCAGAACGGGAAGAAAGTTATCACGCGGCGGCCTTCGTTTTGAGGGCGGGAAAGCGCCCCTGCATTTCGCGCAGGAAAAGCCGGGAAGGAGCAGAGCAGGATCCAAAGATATTATTATATGGGCTGTGGAGCTCTTGATAGTCTGCATGCTGGCAGTGTTTCTGGTGGCGGCTTTCGGACAGCGAGTGAGTGTGGCGGGGGATTCTATGTCTCCATCTCTGAAGAACGGGGATGTCTTATTGATCAATCGTGCAATCTATCATCTTAAGAGCCCTGCCAGAGGAGATATCGTTGCTTTCCGGCAGGAAAAGAATGGACATTTTTCCATGAAACGGGTTGTAGGACTTCCCGGGGAGACAGTGCAGATCACAGACGGAAAGATCCTTATAAACGGAGAAGAGACGACAGATCACATATACGTATCTGATATTGAATATGCCGGTGAGGCGGAACAGCCTGTTGAACTTGGCAAGGATGAATATTTTGTGATGGGAGATAATCATGCTGCAAGTGATGACAGCAGACTGCCGAGTATTGGTGCGGTGACCAGAGATGAGATCTATGGGAAAGCATGGTTCATTGTAAGCCCGGGGGAGGATTTCGGGTTTGTCAAATGATATAGGATCGGCAAAAAGCTGGCAGATGATACTGAAATGAAGGAGGATAAACATGCATTTTCAGTGGTATCCGGGACATATGACGAAAGCCCGGAGGATGATGCAGGAGAATATAAAACTGATCGATCTGATTATTGAGCTGGTGGATGCGAGAGTTCCGCTTTCCAGCAGAAATCCGGACATTGATGAGCTGGGTAAGGGAAAAGCGCGTCTGATACTGTTAAACAAAGCAGATCTGGCAGAAGATCGTATGAATGATGCATGGGTCGCGTATTTTAAAGACAAAGGATATTCCGCAGTAAAAGTAAATTCAAGAAAAGGCGGCGGGATTAAATCAATTCAGTCAGTGATCCAGGAGGCATGTAAAGAAAAGACAGAGAGAGACAGGCGAAGAGGAATCTTAAATCGTCCTGTGCGCGCTATGGTAGTCGGTATTCCTAATGTGGGGAAATCTACTTTTATTAATGCGCTTGCAGGCAAAGCATGTGCAAAAACCGGTAATAAGCCGGGGGTGACGAAAGGGAAACAGTGGATTCGTCTGAATAAGAGCGTGGAACTTCTCGATACGCCGGGGATTCTCTGGCCTAAGTTTGAAGATCAGGAAGTGGGGCTGAAACTTGCGTTTATTGGCTCTATCAAGGACGAGATTCTACAGACGGAAGAGCTGGCAGCGGAACTCGTTAAGTTCCTCAGGGAATCTTATCCCGGAGTATTGGAAGAAAAATACAGTATTCCGGAAGTGGGAGATTCATATGAGTGCCTGGAGAATATTGCACAGAGCAGACATTGCCTTGTAAGAGGCAGTGAGTTTGATACAGAGAAAGCGGCATCGATTCTGCTGGACGATTTCCGTGGAGGCAGACTTGGCAGAATTACACTTGAGGTGCCACAGTCATAAAGCACAGGAAAGGTAGACGTATATGAAAGGCATTATAAAAGAACTTTTAGGCTGGCTTGTATTTATATTTATTGTTGTGGCGGCGTCCTATCTGGTCATTACATATGTAGGGCAGAGGACGGAGGTGAGCGGTTCATCCATGGAGACAACACTTTCTGATGGTGACCAGCTTATAGTAGATAAGATATCATATCGGTTCCGTGATCCAAGTCGTTATGATATTGTCGTATTCCCATATCGGTATAAGGAAAATACATATTATATCAAGAGAATTATCGGACTTCCGGGAGAGACAGTGCAGATTGTGGATGGCGTGGTCTGGATCAACGGGCAGCCGCTGCATGAGCATTACGGAAATGAAGTGATAGAGGATCCCGGTCTTGCGGCAGAGCCGATTACATTGGGAGCCGATGAATATTTCGTGTTAGGCGATAACCGTAATAACAGTCAGGATAGTCGGGCTGCAAATGTAGGGCTGATTCACAGGGATGAGCTGTTAGGCCGTGCATGGGTAAGAATCTGGCCGTTCAATGAGTTTGGAGTGATCAAACATGAATAAGAGCATCGCGCAGATCAAGGCGGAATTTGAAAATGCGCAGGAGGCGGAATGGGCGTCTCTGTATGAAAAATATGGCGCAGATGAGCGATCAGGTGTCCAAAATATTATTCTGAAATATCAAAAGAAAGAGCAGAGTTTACAGAAGGAACGTCAACGTCTTGCCGAAATGCGAAGGTATGAGGAACAATACAAGGACTGCAGGTTCATCTGCGGCATTGATGAAGCGGGAAGAGGCCCTCTGGCAGGCCCTGTGGTTGCGGGAGCGGTCATCCTTCCGGCGGACTGCGAGATCCTTTATCTCAATGATTCCAAGAAGCTGTCTGCCGCGAAGCGTGAACAGCTCTATGATGAGATCGTGGAAAAGGCTGTCGCCGTTGGCGTGGGGATGGCAAGCCCTGCCCGGATTGATGAAATCAATATCCTTCAGGCAACTTATGAAGCCATGCGTACGGCTGTATCTGAGCTGGGAGTGAAGCCTGGTATCCTTCTGAACGACGCTGTGACAATACCGGGGATCGAGATTCGTCAGGTGCCAATCATAAAAGGAGACGCAAAGAGCGTATCAATTGCAGCGGCGAGCATTATTGCAAAAGTGACGAGAGACCGGCTGATGATACAGTATGAGGAAGTGCTGCCGGGATACGGATTTGCGAAGCATAAGGGTTACGGATCGAAGGAGCATATTGAAGCGATCCGGAAACTGGGCCCGACGCCGATCCACAGACGTACCTTTATTAAAAATTTTATTTAGTAAATCCGGGAATGTCCGGCCATTACAGGGAGAGCTGATCGACAGTTATGACGGGAGCGGGAGAAAAGAAGAACAAAAGACAGACCGGCGCATATTACGAGCGGGAAGCAGGCTGTTATCTTGAACAAATGGGATATGAGATCCTTGAGTATAATTACAGATGCAGATCCGGGGAAATCGATATTGTTGCAAAAGACGGCGAATATGTGGTATTCTGCGAAGTGAAGTACCGTGCTGACGGGCGGAAGGGAAATCCTCTCGAAGCGGTTGACGTCAGAAAGCAGAAAGTGATCTTCCGCTGTGCAATGTATTATCTTACAGAGCATCATCTCGATGACGCGCCCTGTCGATTTGATGTTATCGGAATTCAGGGAAAAGACGGGATGAAAGGTGCGGAAATAACATACATTAAAAATGCATTTACAGGATAAGTGCACAGAGACAAGAGAGGTGCAGACATGAGTTTAGGTCTGAACTATAAAAACGGGAAACATATATTTGATGAAGTGGAGAAAGAGACGCCCTATCTTTCGTATCCGCTGTTTGGGAAAACCGGGCTGGTAAGACATGGATTTTCCACCCGGATGGGCGGAGTCAGCAAGGGATATTTTGCTTCTCTCAACCTGAGCTTTGACCGGGGCGATGATAAGGAGGCGGTAATGGAAAATTTCCGGCGCATCGGGAAATCACTGGGTGTGCGCTGCGAAGATATGGTGCTCTCAAAGCAGACCCATACGACAAATGTGCGTATCGTTACGGAAGCAGACAGAGGAAAAGGAATCATAAAAGAACGGGATTATACAGATGTAGACGGTCTTGTGACTAACATTCCGGGAATCTGTCTTGTGACCTCCTATGCAGATTGTGTTCCGCTGTATTTTGTGGATCCGGTGCGCAGAGTCATCGGACTGAGTCATTCAGGATGGCGGGGTACAGTAGGGAAGATCGGAAAAAAGACTATACAGCTCATGCAGGAAAAATTCGCTTCTGATCCCGCGGATATTCTTGCAGCAGTAGGACCGTCTGTCTGCATGGACTGCTATGAAGTCAGTTTTGATGTGATCGACAGGTTTAAAGAAAGCTTTGACGAAAAATACTGGGAAGAGCTCTTCTATGAGAAGCCTGACGGAAAATACCAGCTTGATCTCTGGAAAGCGAATGAACTGATCTTCCTCGAGGCGGGGATCGCTCCGGAGCATATCGCTGTGACAAATGTGTGTACGCATTGTAATAGTAAGATCCTTTATTCACATCGGGCTGCGGGAGATAAGAGGGGAAATCTCTGTGCATTTCTTGCGTTAAGGGAATAGTAACCAAGTGGGAGCAAATCAAGCGATTATCAGAAATTCAGGATGGAGGTGAAGAAATGTGATCTATGATATCATGCAGATTGCCAGAAATACCATAACGGCTGCGACAGGTGCAACTAATGTATCGGATGAATCCGTCAGCGATGTAATCGATTCTGCGGCAGAGGCCACAACTGAAGCTGCGCAGGAAGTAAATCAGTTCGTACAGTTTATAGAAGATAATATACCTAATCTTATCGGATTTGGAATAAAGGTTATATTGGCTCTTGTATTTTTCTTCTTAGGAAGTAAGATTATCAAATGGATCCGGAAAATTGTGCATCGTTCTTTTGAACGTACGAATGTGGATGCCGGTGTTGCTCAGTTTGTGGATTCCATGTTGAAATTCGGCCTTTATGCACTGCTGATCTTTATGATCGCGACTAATTTCGGAATTGAGTCGTCTTCCATAGCGGCATTGATCGCGTCAGCCGGTGTTGCCATCGGCCTTGCCGTTCAGGGAAGCCTTTCAAATTTTGCCGGCGGCATTCTGATTCTGCTTCTTAAGCCGTTTGCGGTAGGTGATTATATCATAGTAACTCAGGAGGGGATCGAGGGAACGGTAAAAGAGATCCAGATCTTTTATACAAAACTGGCAACTGTGGATAATCAGAGGGTTGTCGTCCCGAACAGTATATTGACCAGCAACAGCCTGACAAACGTAACAGCGCGGCCTGAGCGCCAGCTTGATCTGAAAGTTAGTATTGGCTATGATTCGGATCTGAAGAAAGCTAAGAAACTGATCGAGGATATGCTGTACAGCGATCCAAGTGTGATACAGGATGAGGATATCAAAGTATTTGTGGATTCGTTGGGCGACAGCGCTGTGATGATCGGGCTGAGAGCGTGGGTTAAGACAGAGGAATACTGGGCGACAAGATGGCGCCTGACAGAGCAGATCAAGCTTACTTTTGATGTGGAAGGAATCGAAATTCCGTACAATCAGCTTACCGTAAATGTGAAGGCAGAGCAGCCTGCACAGGCGGAAATAAAAAAGTAGAAGTTCGGTTTAAAAAATAGTTGAAATTTATGATAAAAAGAGATATAATATCAAAGGCTCGTCGAGATACGGGCCATATGCCGGAATAGCTCAGTCGGTAGAGCACTTCACTCGTAATGAAGGGGTCGTCAGTTCAAGTCTGATTTCCGGCTTTATCAGAAAAGAGGCGCAATCCCAGTGAATTCAAGGGGTTGCGCCTTTTATAAAATAAGGAGGATGAGAAGATGAAGCCATCGAAAGAGACAGTAGAACTGTTCCGGAATGATCGGTTCGCCACTGAAAACGGAGCGATGATCGAAGAAGTGGACGATCACTATGCAAAGTGCAGCCTTGTGATTGAGGACAAACATCGCAATGCCATGGGCGCGGTTATGGGCGGCGTATACTTTACGCTTGCGGATTTTGCCCTTGCTGTTGCAAGCAACTGGCAGAAAATGGGGCATGTATCACTGAATTCCGAGATCACATATCTGACGGCGGCAAAAGGCGAAAAACTGATTGCGGAAGCGTCTTGCGTTAAGAACGGGAGAACGACTGGTTACTACCGAATCGATGTAAAGGATGAGCTTGGAAATCTGGCGGCGGCGGTGACAGCCACTACTTTCTGCGTGGCAAAATAAAAACTGACATATGTCATAGTTTCTTTGAAAAATAAATATCAAGAGAGGAGAACATCAGAATATGGAGAAGTCAAAAGTATATTTTACAGATATGCGTGCGCTTCCGGGTACGAATCTTCCGGATAAACTGAAAAAACTGATACGCAAAGCGGGAATCGGGGAGATTGATTTTGAGAAGAAGATGACCGCTATCAAGATCCATTTCGGAGAGCCGGGAAATCTTTCATTCCTGCGTCCGAACTATGCGAAAGCAGTTGCGGATGTGGTGAAAGAGCTGGGCGGACGCCCGTTCCTTACAGACTGCAATACACTGTATGTGGGCAGAAGAAAAGATGCGCTTGAGCATTTGAGCGCCGCTTATGAGAACGGCTTCAATCTTCTTTCTACAGGATGCCATATTATCATCGGCGACGGACTGAAAGGAACTGATGACGTCAGCGTTCCTGTGGAAGGCGGTACATTAGTCAAAGAAGCGAAGATCGGAAAAGCTATCATGGACGCGGACGTGTTCATCAGTCTCTCGCATTTTAAAGGCCATGAGATGGCAGGATTCGGAGGGTGCTTTAAAAATATCGGTATGGGATGCGGAAGCCGTGCCGGCAAGATGGAACAGCACAACAGCGGAAAGCCGTCGGTGGATCAGTCGGTCTGCGTGGGATGCCGTGTCTGTTCCAGAAACTGTGCTCATGGCGCAATCTCATTTCCGGAGAAGAAGGCAGTCATCGATCATGAGAAATGCGTGGGATGCGGCCGGTGTCTTGGTGCATGTAACTTCGATGCTATCTATAATGAGAACTCATCTGCAGTCAAAGAACTGAATATTAAGATGGCGGAGTATACGAAAGCTGTTGTGTCGGGACGTCCGGCGTTCCATATCAGCCTGGTTATAGATGTGTCTCCGTACTGCGACTGCCATCCGGAAAATGATGTTCCGATCCTGCCGGATGTGGGAATGTTTGCAAGTTTTGACCCTGTAGCACTGGATCAGGCCTGTGCCGATGCATGCAATGCGCAGCAGCCGATGCGGGGAAGCCTTCTTGATGAACACATCCATGAGGAAGGATTCTGCGACCACCACGACCATTTCGTGAATACTACGCCGGAGAGTGAATGGGAGACATGTCTTGCCCATGCGGAAGAGATTGGACTGGGAAGCAGGGAGTATGAACTGATCGAGGTGAAATAAGCGCTTCGAAACATGATATGATGCGCTTCCGGCACAGAAAGCTGTTCTGCCGGATAAGGCGCGTGTGTATAGTGAAAAAGGAAAAGAGAGAGGAAAGTAACAATGAAAAGAGAAAAATTCGGTTCCCGTATCGGGTTCATCCTCATATCAGCAGGATGTGCGATCGGGCTGGGAAATGTATGGCGTTTCCCTTATATTACAGGACAATACGGCGGAGCGGCGTTTGTGCTTATCTATCTGGTGTGTCTCGTGCTGCTTGGGCTGCCGATCATGATCATGGAATTCTCCATCGGACGAGGCGCGGGCTGCAGTATTGCACGCGCGTTTGAAAGACTGGAGCCGCTTGGAACAAAATGGCACTGGTACAAATGGTTCGGTATTGCAGGAAATTATCTCCTGATGATGTTCTATACGACAATCGGCGGCTGGCTGCTGATTTACCTGTTTAAGATGGGAGCAGGCAGCTTTGAAGGAATGGATGCGACACAGATTGAAGGAGCGTTCGGAGACCTGATGGGACAGCCGGTTCTTATGACTGTGTGTATGGCAATTGTAGTAATTATGTGTTTCGGTATCGTAAGCCTTGGCCTTCAGAAAGGTGTGGAAGGCATTACCAAGATCATGATGGTACTCCTGTTCATCCTTCTGATCATCCTTGCAATCCGGTCTATCTTATTGCCGGGCGCAGGGGCAGGACTTGAGTTTTATCTCCTGCCGGATTTCGGCAAGATGAAAGAGGCTGGAATACTGGAAGTTGTATCAGCGGCCATGAACCAGTCATTCTTTACACTGAGCCTTGGAATCGGTGCGATGGCAATCTTCGGAAGCTATATCGATAAAAAGAGAAGACTTGCCGGTGAGGCAGTGGCGATCACAGTGCTCGATACATGTGTTGCCCTGATATCAGGACTGATCATCTTCCCGGCCAGCTTTGCATTCGGCGTGAATCCGGACAGCGGCCCGAACCTGATCTTTATCACCCTGCCGAATATCTTTAATTCCATGGCAGGCGGAAGACTCTGGGGAGCAATCTTCTTCCTCTGCATGTTTTTCGCGTCAGCGTCCACGATCATCGCCGTGTTCGAGAATATCATTGCATTTGCGATGGACCTGACCGGTTGTTCCAGAGGAAAAGCGGTAGCCATCAACCTAGTGGCAATCCTGCTTCTCTCCATGCCATGCGTGCTTGGCTACAATGTGCTGAGCGGATTCCAGCCGTTCGGAGAAGGATCAGCAATACTTGATCTGGAAGACTTTATCGTAAGCAACAACCTCCTGCCTCTCGGAAGCCTTATATATGTACTCTTCTGTACCACACGCTACGGATGGGGCTGGAATAACTTCCTTGCCGAGGCAAATACAGGAGAAGGACCGAAATTCCCCAAATGGGTAAGACCCTACGTAACATTTATCGTACCCCTGATCGTAATCTTCCTGTTCGTACAGGGATATTGGAGTAAATTTGCAGGCTAGGCTCAAGCCTTGCGTCATAAAAAAGAGTGTTCACATCATGCTTGCATGAATGTGGATACTCTTTTTTTATGACATAGGGCGCAGCCCGTGAGCGAGATGGAGCGCGAAGCGCGGAATCGAGCTGCAAGGTTTGAGGCGGACGGGAGGAAGGGCGCAGCCCGTGAGCGAGATGGAGCGCAAAGCGCGGAATCGAGCTGCAAGGTTTGAGGCGGACGGGAGGAAAGGCGCAGTCCATACTTTTAGGAAATTTCATCAAAATCCCCGTCTGTATACTACTTATAAACTTTAAAAACAGTATTGATTGGAGAACAAAATAAGAAATAATTTGCGCAATTCGATGTTGGTATTGCACAAATATTTAATGAAAAAATTAGAGAAAACATAGAAAATGTAAAAAATAATTGTCCGGAAATAGTAACAGATATATACTGATACAGGAGAAAAGCGCAATCGCTTGCTCGATTTATTGCGCAAAACTATAAAAGGAGATGAAGGAATGAGTAAGAAAAAACGGAATCCATGGAAAAGAGCACTGGCACTTTTGATGTCGCTGTGCATGATCTGGAGCATGGCGGCATTTACCGTGTTTGCCGAGGAACCGGAGGGAGGAGACGATTACCATATTGAAGTTACAGTGGATAACGAGAATCCGAAAGCCGGCGACACAGTTCATTTTACGGCAAAAGTCATGAATGGAGATACTGAGATAACAGATCTGGATGCAGCAGGTCTGAGTCTGTGGTGGTGGCCGGATCAGTGGACAAGCGGCTGCGAAGACGGACTGACGGATACTGCCCCAAGTGACAACAGCGGCAGTGTATTCGAAGTCGATATGGCACTGCCGAGTGTGGGAAATTATTATATTGTGGCACAGCTGCAGCGCGATAAGAATGAGCTGACGAGAACGGTAGTCTCTTTTACAACAACGGAAGCGGATACTCCGGACGAAGGGGATACGGATGGATATATTCAGGGTGAACTCAATGTGAAAAAAGTGGATGATCTCAGCGATGACTTTATCATGGGACTGGATATTTCCTCTGTGATTTCAGAATTCAACAGCGGGGTAACCTATCAGGATTTCGATGGAAATGTAATTAATAATATCAGCGATTTCTGTAAATTTCTGAAAGAAGACTGCGGTATCACCCATATCCGTGTGCGTGTCTGGAATAATCCATACGACAGCGAAGGAAACGGATACGGCGGTGGAGACAACGACGTGGATACAGCAGTAGAGATCGCGAAAGGCTGCAAGGATGCAGGACTTAAGATGCTGATCGATTTCCACTATTCCGATTTCTGGGCAGATCCGAGTAAACAGCAGCCGCCGAAAGGATGGGAGAATTACAGTCTGGCGGAAAAAGAAGCAGCAATCGGCGATTTCACGACAGAATCTCTCGAAAAGATTGCAGCTACCGGTGCTGAGATTGATATGGTACAGGTCGGAAATGAGACAACCAACAGTTTTGTTGGCGAGACCGGAACAAACTATGCAGATATGTGCACATTGTTTAATGCGGGGGCAAAAGCGATTCGAGCATTTGATTCAGGGATTAAAATTGTGATCCACTTTACGAATCCGGAGCGGACGAACCAGCTTGTGAACTGGGCAGCGCGCCTTCAGGATAATAACGTAGATTATGATATCCTTGCAACATCGTATTACCCGTACTGGCATGGAACTCTGGAAAATCTGAAGAGTCAGTTTGAGACGGTTCGCGAGGAATATGGAAAAGACGTAATGGTGGCGGAGACGAGCTATGCATATACTCTCGCCGATACGGACGGACATGACAATACTGTGAGGGTAGGACAAAATGATACCGTAACTTCCTACGAATTCAGCGAACAGGGACAGGCAGACTGTATTCGTGATATTATCGCTGCGGTAAATGAAGCAGGAGGTCTCGGCGTTTATTACTGGGAGCCGGCATGGATCACAGTGGGAGATACTACCGGGCTGGAAGGAGAAGCGTATACTGCACAGGTAGAAGCAAATAAGGAGCTGTGGGAGACATATGGATCCGGCTGGGCATCCAGCTATTCCGGAGAATATGATCCGGACGATGCCGGGGTGTGGTACGGCGGATCGGCCGTGGATAATCAGGCTATGTTCGGATCCGACGGCGCGGCCCTTGACAGCCTTCATGTATGGGAGTATGTGAAAACAGGAGCTGTATCCACCAAACTATCAGCAGAAACTATAGAAAGCGTATCCGGGTCAATAGAGAAAAACGGAACCTATACCCTGCCGGATACAATTAACGTATCTTACAGTGACGGAACGACTGTCGCAGAACCGGTAGTGTGGAACAGCGATGATGTAGCTGCTGTAAATACAGCCATTCCGGAAACATATGTGATCCGCGGTACGGTTACATTTTCGAAAGAAATAACAGGAGGAAATTACGAGGGATTCACACAGGCGGAAACAACATATACGCTGACAGTGAAAGGAAAAGAAGAGTCAAATCTGATCACAGATGCAGATGCGGCAGGATTTGAGGATGGAACCGATTTTACTGTCAATAATATAGAGATACCAAATAGCGAAAACGTATATGAAGGAGAATCCAGTGCACACTGGTATCAAGCTGCAGGCGGTACCGGAAGTTTTGTCTATAATGAGCCTATCACACTGCAGCCGGGCTGGTATACTTTCAGTGTCGCTGCAATGGGCGAGACAGGAGATAAAGTATCTCTGAATATTCTGAATGAGTCAGATCAGGTACTCTTTGAAGGAAATGCAGCGGAACTTACAGGATGGACCAATAATCCGGATGAGTGGCTGAACCCGTCGGTGACCTTTTATCTGGACAAGGAGACAACAGTGAAACTTCAGGGAACAGTTGAGATCCTTGCAGGAGGCTGGGGCGCAGTCGATAATATGCAGATGGTTTCCCATGAAAGTTATGCATATACAGATAACGGAGATGGAACACATCAGCTTTTGTGCGGTGATTGCGGTGAAAAGCTGGAGGATGCCGTGGCGTGTACATTTGCAGCTTCATCTGTAACAGATGCTGCAGAAGGACAGTCAGCCTATGTAACATATACCTGTGCCTGCGGCGCTCAGGAGAACAAAGATGTTCCAGTTTCAATTACGGGAATGACTGAAGAAGTGAGCCTGAAAACAGGCGAAAGCACGACACTGGATGCACAGATTGAAGCGGAAAGCATCCCGGAAGATGTAACGCTTCAGGAGTCGGGAACCTATGCGAGCAGTGATGAGAATGTGGTCAAAGTTGATGCGGATGGCCGCGTAACAGCTGCAGGCGAAGGCACCGCTTATATTACTTATACAGTGAAAGGCAATGTTGCGCTTAATGGCAGTACGGAAGTATTTACCGCAGCGCAGAAGAGTATTGCGGTAAAGGTTACTGCGGCAGCAGAGCCGAATCCGGAACCAGATCCTTCTGATCCGGATAAAAAGCCGGAAACCGTACCGGCTCAGCCGGACAGCGGCACAGATGGAAATACAGATAATACAGGAGATAAACCAAAGGTGGAGAACACAATTCCTGCAGTCTTAGAACCATCATCCCAGAATGCTGTTCAGACTGGCGATGACGCTGTGTCTCCTATGATATGGATTGTACTTATGGGTGTGTGCGCTTTTACTGTTACAGTAACTGCAGTAAAAGTAAGAAAGCACAGAGACTAAAAAGAATAAGTAAGAGAGAATAAAAAGAAGAAACTGCGGGAGTGCGGCCGGATCAATAAAAATGAGCGGAAGCACTCCTGCTTTTATATTATACGGGAATCAGAACCGTTTCCGATATATTTTCTCTACCACCCCGATCACCGCATACAGCGCCATTGCCATAATGCACAGCAGTACGATCGACATGAGCAGCCAGTTCATCTTAAAGAGGTGAAGGGACAAAAAGACAAAATGACCATCGTTCAAGTAATATAGAAAGCTGATAAGAATGACGAAAAACGTTGAAGGTGTCAGGTATACAAATTTTAATGAATACGGTATAATAAATATTAAAATAAAGGGGCTTTAAACTGAAAGAGGTGAGGTCAAATGCCGACAAATATTACAGATATAATGCAGCAGTTCGCCAGCAGTTTGAGGAAACTTCTGGGAAATACTCTTGATAGTGTTATCGTATATGGGTCATATGCGAGAGGAGATTATTCTGAACTTTCAGATATTGATGTTATGATTCTGGTTACTCTGACAGAGGAAAAAATAAAGAAAATATCAGATGAGATCAGTGATATGGCTTTTGAATATTTGATGAAATTCGGAGTAGATATTTCTCCGGTAATAACCAATATAGATCATTTTAACTATTGGGTAGATAATCTGCCCTACTATCGTAATGTAAGAGATGAGGGGGTAAGACTCAGTGCATGATATCAATAAAGATATAGAATTATCAAAGTACAGGTACTCTTTGGCGAAACAGACTTATAATAATGCGAAAATGTGTTTTGATAACGGGTTCTACAGGGATTGTATTAATCGCTCGTATTATGCGGTGTTTTATGCGATACGAGCTGTGCTGGCATTAGAAAGTATAGACTTTAAACGGCATAAAGATGTAGTGGCATACTTTAACAAAGAATTTGTTGCCAAGGGAAAGTTCCCAGGGGAAATGGGGAGACGGCTGGCCCGATTGAAAATGAAAAGGGAAGAGAGCGATTACAGTGATTTCTTTATTGCCTCTGCAGATGAGGCACAGACACAGCTTCAGTCTGTTGAATATATTTTCCCACTGATAAGAGAATATTTAGCTGGACATGGTGTGGAAATAGTGTAAATATTGCAAGAAAAGCAGAATATAGCGAAATGCAAGTGGTCTGCCCTTATAGTTAAAAACTTTTTTTCAATACCCTCAGACAAATTGATTTTTAGGAAATGTCTGAGGGTATGTTTTGTTTCAGATCTTAAAATCGTTTCCGATATATTTTCTCTACCACTCCGATCACCGCATACAGCGCCATTGCCATAATACACAGCAGTACGATCGACATGAGCAGCCAGTTCATCTTGAACACCTGACTTGAATAGATAATGAGATACCCCAGTCCGTTCCTTGCAGCGAGAAATTCCCCGATCACAACCCCCACAAGGCAGAGCCCGATATTGACTTTCATATTGCTGATGATCGACGGGACCGAGCTTGGCAGCACGACTTTAAACAGTGCATGCCTGCGGTTTCCGTGGAGCGTGTAGATGAGTTTGATCTTTTCTTTGTCGACTGTGGTAAAACTGGTGTACAGGTTCATGATGCTTCCGAACACAGCGACAGACATACCGGCTACGATGATCGTTGTAGGAGTAGCCCCCAGCCATACGATCAGAAGCGGTGCCAGCGCGGATTTCGGCAGGCTGTTCAATACTACCAGATAGGGCTCCAGTATTTCGGAAAGTCCCCGGCTGCACCAGAGGAGGACGGCAATCAGGATACCGGAGACAGTCACAAGCAGGAAACTTACGATCGTCTCATACAGTGTGATGCCGATATGCAGGAAGATTGACCGGTCCAGCACCATTTCCCAGAAGCAGAGCGCGATCCGGGAGGGACTGCTGAAGATAAAAGAGTCGATAATGCCGTAATCGGCACATACTTCCCACAGAAAAAGAAAAAGAATCAGAATAAGGATCCGGGCGGCGCATACGATCATGCGGTGGCGGCGCAGTCTGTACAGAAAGAGTTCCTGTCCGTCAGACCGCTTTTTCGGTGATTTGACCATCATGGTTCAGCTCCTTCCATATTTCATTGAAATAAGTCTTGAATTCGGGCGCGTTTCTCCGGATCAGCGGCGTGTCATGCTCCAGATCAAATGATATCGGGACGATGCGTGCCACCGTTGCCGGGCGTTTTGTGAGGATGATCACCCGGTCGGAGAGGCTGACTGCCTCTGAGAGATCATGGGTGACCAGGAGTGCGGTCTTACCGGATTCCCGGATAATCTGACCGATATCATCGCTGACAGTCAGCCGCGTCTGGTAGTCAAGGGCAGAGAATGGTTCGTCAAGCAGCAGCAGTTCCGGCTCCAGAAGGAGCGTTCGGATCAGCGCCGCCCTCTGGCGCATGCCGCCGGACAGCTCAGACGGTTTGGAACGTGCAAACTGTTTCAGACCGTACTGCTCAAGCATCTCTTCCGCTCGTTTCTTAATTTCCGGCGTGAGCTGTCTGCTGATCTCTGCGCCGAGAAGGACATTCCGGTATACGGTACGCCATTCAAAGAGATGATCGTGCTGGAGCATATATCCGATTTTTGATGAATTTTCTGTCAGAGGATCTCCGTTCATCAGCAGTTCTCCACTCTCCGGCTTCATCAGACCATCGATCAGGGAGAGCAGCGTGGATTTCCCGCATCCAGAAGGTCCGACAACGGCCGTGAACTCCCCTTTCGTAAGTGAAAATGAAATATTGGACAGGGCCTTTGTCTCCCCGTCCAATGTGTGATAGGAATAATCAATATTTTTTAATTCCAGTATTGGAGTCATAAGGTCACTTCCATCCATATTGTATATCTATAGTTAGTGTATGAAAAAAGAAATGCGGTGTGCGGGAAAAGTTTTAAATCCCGTTGTCTCGTCCGGAGAAGAGGGGTATAATATGAGTAACAGAAGACGTGAAAAAACCGGAAAGGAGGAATCAATATGACCGGACATAAGATTATTACGATCGGCCGTGAGTTCGGAAGCGGCGGTCATGAGATCGGACAGAAACTTGCAGACAGGCTGGGGATTCCGCTTTATGACCACAGACTTGTGAGCATGGCAGCTGAGGCATTGGGAGTGAGAACGGAAGACGCCGAACGGGTAGATGAGTCAAGCCTCAATACATTCGTAGCCAGCTATACGATGACGCCGGGGATGTATACGGATTTTATCAATGCAGCGTCATACATACCGTCTTTTGAAACGGACGTTTACCGGAAACAGACGGAGATTATCCGGAGTCTTGCGCAGAAGGGACCGTGTGTGATCGTGGGGCGGTGCGCAGATTATGTGCTGAAAGACCGTGCGGACTGTATCAATGTATTTATCTGCGCAGATAAGGAAGACCGTAAGAAACGGATCATGGAGCTGTACGGACTGACAGAGAGAAAAGCGGCGGAGCGTATCCGCAAGACAGACAAAGAACGCAGATACTATTATGAAGTACATACCGGACAGGACTGGGGCAGCATCCGTTCCCATCAGATGCTCCTTAATGTGAGTATGCTTGGAATTGACAGGATTGTTGACATTCTGGCTATGATCTATAATGCTTAAGTCTTTTGAGGCGGGATATCTTTTGTATCTGCAGTGAAATGAATGTACCGGAATTGTAATATGGATTGATTTAGGGAGTCGGTTCCTGATCTTATCCTTTACAGTTCCGGTATGTTATGCCTTTGTATTTTGTGCCGATGCTCCTTTTTGCAAATAAGGCATATAGCCGTGTGTTTTCAGATATAGAGTATAAATATTGAATGATCTTACAGGAGAATTACAGATGAATGTACCGAAAATCAACTATCAGAAAGAACTTGAAAAGCTGCTTGCACAGCTGGAGGCGGAACAGAGGGTCCCGAGTCTTTTGATCCACAGCTGCTGCGCGCCATGTAGCAGCTATGTGCTGGAGTATCTGTCGGAGTACTTTAAGATAACTGTATTTTACTACAATCCGAACATCTATCCGGAGAGTGAATACACGAAGCGCATTGCGGAGCAGCAGAAGCTGATCCGTGATATGGAGTTCCGGTATCCGGTTTCATTTCTTGCAGGGGAATATGACAAAGAGAAATTTTACGAGATGGCAGCAGGCATGGAGGATCTGAAAGAAGGCGGAGCGCGGTGCATGAAATGCTATGAACTGAGGCTTTCAGAGGCGGCAAGACAGGCTGTTGCAGGCGGATTTGACTATTTCACGACAACACTCAGCATCAGTCCGATGAAGAACGCCCAGAAGCTCAATGAGATCGGTATTCGTGTCGGAGAAGAATACGGTGTGAAATATCTGATTTCCGATTTTAAGAAGAAAAACGGATACAAGCGGTCCATTGAACTGTCGAAAGAATACGGACTATACAGGCAGGACTACTGTGGATGCGAGTTTTCCATGAGGCGCGATTGACACGTTTCATACCGAAAAGAAATAGTTCCGTTTATATCCGGTATACGGCACTGTTTCGAGAAAAATTTGGTTTTTAAGTAGACATTCATACTTTAGTGTGGTAAACTAAGTCGAAAATGCAGGACGGACGAAAGTGATCTGGACTGTATTTTCTTTCAATCAAAAAACAGAAGCGAGGAAAGAGAAATGGCACAGTTATGGGGCGGCCGTTTTACAAAAGAGACGGACAAACTGGTATATAATTTCAATGCATCGATCTCTTTCGATAAGAGATTTTATAAACAGGATATCCGCGGAAGTATCGCTCATGTAACGATGCTCGCGAAGCAGGGAATCCTGACTGAGGAAGAGAAAGAGAAGATTATAAAAGGTCTTGAGAGTATCCGGACAGATGTGGAGAACGGAACTCTTGAGATTACAGAAGAATATGAAGATATTCACAGCTTTGTTGAGGCAAATCTGATCGACCGGATCGGGGATTCTGGGAAAAAGCTCCACACCGGACGGAGCAGAAACGATCAGGTGGCGCTGGATATGAAGCTCTATACGAGAGACGAGATCCTTGAGCTGGACGGCCTTTTAAAGGAAATGCTGGAAGTGCTCTTAAATCTGATGAAAGAGAATCTCGAGACATATATGCCGGGATTTACACATCTGCAGAAAGCACAGCCGATCACACTGGCACATCACATGGGAGCATATTTTGAGATGTTCAAACGCGACCGTTCCCGTATGAAAGATATTTATAAAAGGATGAATCTCTGCCCGCTTGGCTCCGGCGCACTGGCAGGAACCACATATCCGTTGGACCGCGAATACACGGCAGAGCTTCTGGGCTTTGACGGACCGACGCTCAACAGTATGGATTCGGTTTCGGACAGGGATTACCTTATTGAACTTCTGTCGGCAATGTCCACGATCATGATGCATCTGAGCAGATTTTCGGAGGAAGTGATCATCTGGAACACCAATGAATATAAATTCGTGGAGATCGATGATGCCTACAGTACAGGCAGCAGTATTATGCCGCAGAAGAAGAACCCGGATATCGCCGAGCTGGTGAGAGGAAAGACCGGCAGAGTATATGGCGCGCTGATGTCTATGCTGACAACGATGAAAGGTCTTCCGCTGGCATATAATAAGGATATGCAGGAGGACAAGGAGTTTGTCTTTGACGCCATCGATACAACGAAAGGATGTCTGGCGCTTTTTACGGGAATGTTAAAGACGATGAAGTTTAACTCTGCCCGCATGGAAGAGAGCGCAAAGCACGGTTTCACCAATGCGACGGACGCGGCAGACTATCTGGTAAATCACGGCGTTCCTTTCCGTGATGCACATGGTATCGTAGGGCGGCTGGTACTTTATTGTATCGATAAGGGAATCGCGCTGGATGATATGAGTCTGGATGAGTTCAAGGCGATTTCACCGGTATTTGAAGAAGACATTTATGATGCCATCAGCATGAAAACATGCGTGGAGATGCGAAATACCATCGGAGCGCCGGGGAAAGCTGCAATGGAGAAAGTGATTAAGGCGGAAGAGGAATATCTGGCTTCGGAGTAGATCAGTCGTGATACAGGACTGACGCATTAAGATAATACAGATTAAGAAAGGATGTAGAGAATATGGATCAGAAATTAAGAGTAGGAATCTTAGGTGCAACAGGTATGGTAGGACAGAGATTTATTTCTCTGCTCGAGAACCATCCGTGGTTTGAGGTAGTGACAGTCGCAGCCAGCCCGCGTTCAGCAGGCAAGACATATGAAGAGGCAGTAGGCGACCGCTGGAAAATGGACACTCCGATGCCGGAGGCAGTGAAAAAGCTGGTAGTGCTCAATGTAAACGATGTGGAGCATGTGGCGTCTACAGTTGATTTCGTGTTCAGCGCGGTGGATATGAGCAAGGAAGAGATCAAGGCGATCGAGGAAGAATATGCTAAGACAGAGACCCCGGTTGTATCAAACAACAGCGCACACCGCTGGACACCGGACGTTCCGATGGTAGTGCCGGAGATCAATTCAGATCATTTCGATGTGATTCCGGATCAGAAGAAACGTCTTGGCACAACACGCGGATTTATCGCAGTAAAACCGAACTGCTCCATCCAGAGCTATGCTCCGTGCCTTGCTGCATGGAAAGAATTCGGACCGAAGGAACTTGTTGTCACAACATACCAGGCAATCTCCGGCGCTGGCAAGACATTTAAAGACTGGCCGGAAATGGTTGGAAACATCATCCCGTTCATCGGCGGTGAGGAAGAGAAGAGCGAGCAGGAGCCGCTTCGTGTACTCGGTAAAGTGGAGAACGGTCAGATCGTGAAAGCAGAGCTTCCGAAGATCACATGCCAGTGCGTGCGTGTTCCGGTACTGAACGGACATACGGCGGCAGTGTTCATTAACTTTGAGAAAAAACCGACAAAAGAACAGCTTATCGAAAAGCTTGTAAACTTCAAAGGCTTCCCGCAGGAGGCAGAGCTTCCGAGCGCTCCGAAGCAGTTCATCCAGTATCTGGAAGACGACAACCGTCCGCAGGTAACTCTGGATGTGGATTATGAGAACGGAATGGGAGTATCCATCGGACGTCTGAGAGAGGATACGATATACGATTATAAATTCATCGGACTTTCACATAACACAGTAAGAGGAGCGGCAGGAGGAGCGGTCCTGTGTGCAGAAGCCCTTACAGCGAAAGGATATATTGCAAAGAAATAATACGATATAAAGAGGAAGGACATTAATTTCTTCCTCTTTTTTTTCTCGCTTTCCTGTGGTAAAATGTCAAAATAGACGTTTAAAGAAAGAGGAGGCTGTCATTATGGGAATGACAATGACGCAGAAGATTCTGGCGGCTCATGCGGGGCTTGACTCTGTAGAAGCGGGCCAGCTGATCGAAGCAAAGCTTGACGTGGTAATGGCGAATGATATCACAGGCCCGATGGCTCTGCCGATCATCAAGCAGATGTCAGATCACGTGTTTGACAAAGATAAAGTAGTATTTGTTCCGGATCATTTTACACCGAACAAAGATATCAAATCAGCGGAGAACTCCAAGGCGATCCGCGAATACGCAAAAGAGCAGGGCTTGACATGGTATTTTGAACAGGGCAAATCCGGCGTGGAGCATGCGATCCTTCCGGAGGCGGGGGTTGTGACAGCCGGTGAGTGTATCATCGGCGCTGATTCCCATACCTGTACATACGGCGCTCTCGGAGCATTTTCTACAGGAATGGGAACAACAGATGTGGCGACAGGAATGGCCACCGGAGAGATCTGGTTTAAAGTGCCAAGCGCCATCAAGTTTGTCCTGACAGGAAAGCCGGGCAAATATGTCAGCGGCAAGGATATTATCATCCATATTATAGGAATGATCGGTGTGGACGGTGCTCTTTACAAATCCATGGAGTTCACCGGAGACGGCATCGCAAACCTGTCCATGGACGACCGCTTTACAATGGCGAATATGGCGATCGAGGCGGGAGCGAAGAACGGAATCTTCCCGGTGGATGATCAGGCTCTTGCGTATATCAAAGAACATTCCAAGAAACCGTACACGATCTACGAGGCAGATGAGGACGCCCAGTATGATGAAGTAATTACAATAGACCTGTCTGAGGTCCGTCCGACAGTGGCGTTCCCGCATCTTCCGGGAAATGCGAAGACCATCGATGAAGTCGAGGCAATGGAACCGATCAAGATCGATCAGGTTGTGATCGGATCCTGTACAAACGGGCGTATGGAGGATATGAGAAAAGCAGCGGCAATTCTGAAAGGGCATACAGTGCATCCGGATGTACGTGTTATGGTTATCCCGGCCACACAGAAGATCTATAAACAGTGTATTGAAGAGGGACTTCTGGAAATCTTTGTGGATGCGGGCTGTGCGGTGAATACACCGAGCTGCGGACCGTGTATGGGCGGTCATATGGGAGTTATGGCGGCAGGAGAGAAATGTGTTTCCACGACGAACCGCAACTTTGTCGGACGTATGGGACATGTGGATTCTCTGATCTATCTGGCGTCTCCTGAAGTTGCGGCAGCCAGCGCGATTGCAGGCTGTATCGCAAATCCTGAGAAAGTGGGTGACATGGAATGAGAGCAAAAGGACATGTTTTTAAATACGGCGACAATGTGGACACAGATGTGATCATCCCGGCAAGATATCTGAATTCCTTTGACGCGCAGGAACTGGCGAACCACGCGATGGCGGATATCGATCCGGATTTCGTGAAGAAAGTACAGCCGGGCGACCTGATTGTTGCCAATAAGAACTTCGGCTGCGGTTCATCAAGAGAGCATGCGCCTCTGTGCTTAAAGACGGCAGGCGTGAGCTGCATCATCGCAGAGACTTTTGCACGTATCTTTTATCGTAATGCCATTAATATCGGACTTCCGATCATTGAATGCCCGGAGGCGGCGAAAGGCATTGACGCAGGGGATGAAGTGGAAGTGGATTTTGACAGCGGAAAGATCTATAATCTGACCAAAGGAACGGAATTTCAGGGACAGGCGTTCCCAGAGTTCATGCAGAAACTGATCGCGGCAGGCGGACTTGTCAATTATACGAATGGCGCGGGCTGAACTGTTATAAATAAGGAATAAGTAACAGGGAAATGGGAAAGGATGCCGTATGTGGTAGATTCATAATATTCACACGGCATCCTTTTTGTGAAAGGGGAACTTATGGAAAAAGACAATATGACCGGGAAGGCGTCAGCGCTTCTTCCCATTGGAGTTTTTCTTGTTATCTTCCTGGGAGCAGGTATTATATTTCATGATTTCTATGCGATGCCGGCGATTGTCGCATTTCTTATTGCACTGTTTGTAGCGTTCCTGCAGAACAGAAAAGTGAGCTTTGATGAGAAGATCAAAATTATCGCAAAAGGTGTGGGTGAGGAAAATATCATCACCATGAGTCTGATTTTTCTCTGCGCAGGTGGTTTCTCCGGAGCCGTGAGCGCAGCGGGCGGTGTGGACAGCACGGTGAATCTTGGCTTGTCATTGATACCGACTCATTTTATCGTGTCAGGCCTTTTTATCATCAGCTGCTTTATCTCGGTCTCCATGGGCACTTCCATGGGAACGATCGCCGCGCTGGCTCCGATCGCCGTAGGGATCAGCGAAGAAGCGGGATTCCCTCTGGCAGTCTGTATTGCAGCTGTAGTCTGCGGAGCAATGTTCGGGGATAATCTGTCTATGATATCAGATACGACGATCGCGGCGGTCAAGACACAGGGGTGCGAGATGAAAGATAAGTTTAAAGCGAATTTTCTGATCGTACTTCCGGCGGCAGTCATCACGGCAGTCTTCTTCTGGTTTATCACAAGAGATATGAGTTATGATATTGCGAGCTCTGAATACAACTTGTTTCAGGTTATTCCGTATCTGGTTGTTTTAGTCGGGGCGTTGATCGGAATCAATGTATTTCTTGTGCTGATCGCAGGAATCGTACTTTCTCTTATTGTGGGTGTGGCAACAGGTACGATCGTATTGTCGGAGATGTTCACGGTAGTTGGAGACGGAGTTGTCTCTATGTATGATATTACAGTCATCTCGATTATCGTGGCATGTATCGTATCGCTTGTCCGGGCAAACGGCGGCATTCACTTTATCCTGAATCTGATCAAGAGCAGAATACGGGGAAAGAAAGGAGCACAGGCCGGCATAGCAGCGCTGGCGCTTCTTGTGGACTTGTGTACAGCGAACAATACAGTAGCCATCGTAATGTCAGGACCTATTGCGAAAGAAATCAGCGATGAGTTTGAAGTGGATCCCAAGAGATCGGCATCTCTACTGGATATGTTTACATCAGTGGGGCAAGGCCTGATCCCATATGGAGCACAGCTCCTCTCAGCAGCGACGCTCACCGGTCTGACGCCGTTTGATATGATTCCGTATCTTGTCTATCCGGTCTTGATGGCGGTGTGCGGTATTGCGGCGATCGCAGTATCAAAACGGTAACGGACGCTATGGACATGGCGGCGGGATCTGTGCTATAATTCAGTGCAGTAACATGGAGAAAAGAAAAAGAGGGTATAACAATGAATCTATTATATAAGAGCACGAGAAACTCTGACAAAACAGTAACGGCTTCCGAGGCAATCTTAAAAGGTCTCGCTGATGACGGCGGGCTGTTTGTACCGGAGTATATTCCGAAACTTGATGTGACAATGGATGAGTTAAAAGGCATGACATATCAGGAGACTGCCTACGCTGTCATGAAACAGTTCCTCACAGACTTTACGGAAGAGGAACTGAAACACTGTATCAACAGCGCATATGATTCTAAATTTGACACAGAGGTGATCGCTCCTCTTGTCAAAGTAGAAGATACATATCATCTGGAACTCTTCCACGGCGCTACGATCGCATTTAAGGATATGGCGCTTTCCATCCTTCCGCATCTTCTGACCACGGCGGCGAAGAAGAATAATGTGACCAGAGATATCGTGATCCTGACGGCTACATCTGGAGATACCGG
Source organism: Candidatus Mediterraneibacter surreyensis (assembly GCA_019118885.1). GTDB lineage: Bacteria > Bacillota > Clostridia > Lachnospirales > Lachnospiraceae > Mediterraneibacter > Mediterraneibacter surreyensis. The sequence continues at coordinate 52,868 of DWYB01000025.1, forward strand.
GAAAGCGGCTCTTGCAGGATTTGCTGATGTTCCCGGAACAAAGATCATTGTATTTTATCCGAAGGGCGGTGTGAGCCGCGTACAGGAACTGCAGATGGTGACACAGAAAGGTGAGAATACATCTGTAGTGGCGATTCATGGAAACTTTGACAATGCCCAGAGCGGTGTCAAAGCCCTCTTTGAAGATAAGGAACTGGAAAAAGAACTTTCAGATGCAGGTTATCAGTTTTCATCGGCAAATTCCATCAATATCGGACGTCTTGTTCCTCAGGTGGTTTATTATGTATATGCATATGCGAAGCTTCTGGAGAATGAAGAAATCACATCCGGAGAGGAGATCAATGTGACGGTTCCTACCGGAAACTTCGGTAATATTCTAGCGGCATATTATGCAAAGCAGATGGGTGTTCCGATCGCGAAACTGATCTGTGCTTCCAACGAAAATAAAGTGCTCTTTGATTTCTTCCGGACAGGTGTTTATGACAGAAACCGTGAGTTTATCCTGACGTCCTCACCGTCTATGGATATCCTGATCTCCAGCAATCTGGAACGTCTGATTTATACGATCGCAGGACAGGATGCGAAGAAGAATTCCGAGCTGATGGAGCAGCTTAAGGTGAAAGGATCCTATGAGATAACTCCGGAGATGAAAGAGCGTCTGGCGGATTTCGAGGGCGGATATGCTACGGAAGAAGAGACAAAAGAGACGATCCGGACGACTTATGAAAAGACTGGCTATGTAATGGACACTCATACGGCAGTGGCGGCATATGTATGCGCTCAGTACAGGAAAAACAGCGGTGATGATAAAAAGTGCCTTGTGGCATCCACAGCGAGTCCGTACAAATTCATCCACAGCGTGATGTCTGCGATTGATGAGAAATATGCAGACGTGGATGAGTTTGAACTGATCGATGAACTGAGCCGGATCTCAGGCACAGCAGTACCGAAAGCGATTGAAGAGATACGAAATGCTGACATCCGTCACACAAAAGAATGTGACGCTGATGCAATGAAAGACACTGTAAAAGAGATCCTTGGAGTTTAAGGAGTAAGGTACTATGGATAATATGGACAGCGTTTGGGGTGTTGTAGGGATCATCGTATTCCTCTGCGGAATCTATGCGATTTATTCGGCAATAAAAATGAAAACTTCCGGTGATATTAACGCATCCCTTCTTCTTGGAAAAGACTATATGTATAAAACCTGTAAAAATAAAGAGGCATATATCCAGAAAGCAGGGCCGGCTCTTATTATATTCGGACTTGTGGCTGCTGTTTACGGAGCAATTGACATTGTACATTGTTTCGTCTATCCGATGGGGATTATTGATATGGCGGGAATGGTTGTGTTTTTTATAGTTCTGGTATGGTTTGCGGCATATACGTCAAAACTGAGAAAACAGTATTTTTAGCTGTTCTGAAGAAAGAAAACACTCCACAATAAATAAAAACTTTGTTAAATTTATATTTATCGCACATAAAATGCAGGATTTAAGTTTGAATCCTGCATTTTTTGAACGAAAAAATCGATAATTTACTACAATAAACAGCAATAAATGAATCAGGTTTTGAGAAAACTTTCATAAAAAAGTCGAAATTTAATAAGATTGTTATTGATTTTTCAATCGTAATTCTGTATAATGGGTACGTACTGGGGGTTATGACAAGAATTCCCACAAAGATTTTAGAAAGAGAGAGGTAGAAGAGGTATGGCAAATATTGATTTAACTCAGTATGGCATTACAGGAACTACGGAAATCGTTCACAATCCTTCCTATGAGATGTTGTTTGAGGAAGAGACAAACCCG
>DWYB01000026.1 GCA_019118885.1 Candidatus Mediterraneibacter surreyensis
CAATGATGGTTTCGTATGTAAAAAATAATACGCCATATTTTACATATCATAGCTCAAATAGATATAGACGGAGTTTAAATCAAGTTTTGCAAGATTGGAAGGGAGGTACTTTTTACGCATATAGAACATAGAAAAATCTTTATCATAGTGATTGTAATAATTGCTTTTTCTGTTTTTCTGCGTTGTTTAGTTTCTTTAAATCGAAAGAATGTTGCTTATAGCAAAGAAACAGTAAATACATATGTCCAGAAAATTGAAAAATGTACGAATGAAAAAGATAGAAAAAAATTAGAGCAAGTTGTACAGAATGAAACGGCTGTCAATCAATTATTGGAAGATTTTTTTGATGATGATATGATTATCAAAGAAATGAACTATTATAATCTTACTGATACTGTATTAAGAGTTGAATTACAGTGCGAGATTAAAAAAGAAGTAAAGACTTATCTTATTATGATAGATAATAAAAATCCCAAATGGGAAACATATGTAACTGGTTTTATCTAATGAAATTAGAGAGTACAAAGAGGGTTCTTTATAATGGCTAAAATAAAAATGTGGATTGTTTTATTCATTGTCGGCATAGTCATGATTTTAGGTGCTTCGGAAAATTACTACAATCTGACATTCAGTCTGTCTGTTGAGACGAGTTTAAAAAGTAAAAGTACGAATCCAAAAAGGATACAGCGTGAAGTAATGAAAGTATATCGTAGAGCAGCAGGACGGGAAGAGCGAAAGGCTGAACAGGAGCGAAAGCGCGAACTCAAACAACAGAAACGAAAACAGAAACACAGAGGCAGATAACGCCTCTGTGTTTCAAATAGTCAGGGCTCGGAAAAGAATCCTTAAAAGTGAAAGTTATTTTTATGGAGCAAGCGTTATGATAAGAAGATTACAGAAACCAGATATTGATACAGTATCTGATATTTGGCTTGAGGCAAACAGAGACACCCATGATTTTATTCCGGCAGAATACTGGGAAAATGAATTTCTTCCGGTAAAGGAAATGCTCCTTCAGGCAGAGGTGTATGTCTATACAGACGAATATAAAAATGAGATTGAGGGATTTGTTGGACTGGATCAGGAATATATCGCGGGCATCTTTGTCCGAAAGGAAGCACGGTCCAAAGGAATCGGCAAAGCGCTTCTGGATTTTGTGAAAGGGAAGAAACAGGAGTTGACATTGAATGTATACCAGAAGAATGAGCGTGCTGTCAGATTTTATGAGCGGGAGAGATTTTATATCGTAGAAAGCACTATGGATGAGAGTACAGGTGAGAAAGAATATCTGATGAGATGGAGTTGTAAGGTCAATATATAAGAAGGAGATTATGAAGATAAAATATGGATTATACGATTCGTGAAATGCGGAAGGAAGAATATCCTCTGCTAAAAGATTTTTTGTATGAGGCTGTTTATGTACCGGAAGGAGCTGATCCTCCGAATAGAGCGATTATAGATTCACCTGAATTGCAGGTGTATATCCGAGGCTTTGGAAACTCCAGGCATGATCATGCTCTGGCCGCTATAGTGGATGGCGTCATCGCGGGAGCTGTGTGGACGCGAATCATGGATGACTATGGACATATCGATGATGAGACACCGTCGCTTGCAATATCCGTACATAAAGGATACAGGAACTCGGGAATCGGAACAGCATTGCTGAAAGAAATGCTTTCATATTTGAAGTTGAAAGGATATCCGGCGGTGTCCCTGTCTGTACAGAAAGCTAACTATGCTTTATCTATGTATCAAAAAGCCGGGTTCTATGTTGTGAATGAAAATGACGAAGAGTATATTATGGCAGTTCAACTATGATAACAGTCATAATATAGAGAGATAAATCCAGACAGGAAGGAGTTGATATCCTATGTCGAAGAAAAAAATTATTATTTCAGCAGTTATTCTGATTCTGCTGGTCACAGCAGGCTGTATTGCCTGGCGCTGCCGCTACTATTTTATCGGAACGAGCAGTGCGGAAGTTCAGGCAAAAGAGAATAAAGACTTTGGAATAGCAGACTTCCACAGTTCCGTGGACAAGGATGGAGACGGGATTGACGATCAGGCGGATATCCTGCAGGGAGCGAGAGACTATATTGCCACAAAACCGGTTTATAAAAGCAAATATTATTCTACAGGATATCCTGACGATAAGTATGGAGTCTGTACGGATCTCGTGGCAAATGCATTGCGAAACGCCGGCTATGATCTTATGGAACTGGTAAATGAGGACATCAGCGCGCATCCAGAAGATTATGATATTGAGGAGCCGGATATTAACATTGATTTCCGGAGAGTGAACAATCTGAAGGTATATTTCGCCCATACAGCAATTCCACTCACAACAGATATTTATGATATCAGCCAGTGGCAGGGCGGGGATATTGTGATTTTTGAGAATCATATAGGCATTGTTTCTGATAAGAGAAATGATGACGGCGTGTCTTATGTAATCCATCACAATGATCCGTTTCAAAAGTCTTATGAGGAGGATATTCTTGAGAGCAGAGATGATATTACAGGACATTACCGGATCAGTGAATGAGAGCAGCAGATGGAAAATGAAGGGGATTAACAGATGAAAGAGGGGAGCCGGAGGAAAGTTATGGAGAGATGTCCGTGGTGTATGTGCAATGAAAAGATGATCCGCTACCATGATGAAGAATGGGGTGTTCCTGTGTATGATGATCATAAGCAGTTTGAATTTCTGATGATGGAGGTTATGCAGTGCGGACTCAACTGGAATATGATGATTCAGAAGAGGGAGATATTCAGAAAATGTTTTGATAATTTCAACTTTGACAAAGTGGCTGCATACGGCGAAGAAGATATTCAGAGGATCATGGAAACAGAGGGGATGATCCGTTCGAAACGAAAGATTGAAGCCGTGATACATAATGCCCGATGTTTCCAGGAGATTCGCAGAGAGTTCGGATCTTTCAGCGATTACATCTGGGGATTTACGGAAGGAAAAACGTATCTTTATAACGGTCATCAGAAAGGACAGATCCCGGCGAGGAACGGGCTGTCAGACAGGGTAAGCAAAGATTTGAAGAAACGCGGCCTGAAGTATATGGGATCTGTGACAGTTTACTCCCATCTGCAGGCGTGCGGGATCATCAATGATCACATGGAATCATGTTTTCGGTATGGCGAGCTACTGGAAGTGACAGATGCGGTCCATAAAAGAAGAGACCACGAGTAAAGATTATATGTTGTTACCAGAATGGAAACATACAGAATCAGGAATGGAACTTTTCACCTGAAATGCAGTGTTATATAGTTGGGATAAAGAAAAGGAGGCTGTGTAATATGGCATTAGGTGAGAATATTAAAAGGCTGAGAGAGGATCACTCCCTGACTCAGCAGCAACTGGCGGATAAGCTGTATGTATCAAGGCAGACAGTATGCCGGTGGGAGAACGGCAGCAGATGCCCGGATCTTATCATGGCAAAAAAACTGGCAGTGGAGCTGGATATCAGTCTGGACGAACTGATATCAGATGAGGATCTGAAAGAGTTCACAAAAAATGATCTTCCGTTTCATTCCGATATCGTAAAAAGAAGGAAAGAACTGGAGGAAAAACAGAAACAGATCATGGAGTTTATCCAGCTTGTCGGCGGGATATTTCTGCTGGTTTCAGTTTTTTGCCGGATACAGTTGGAAATCCGGGTTCCGGTATGGTGTATCGTACTTGCGCTGTGTGCGGAAGGCGTGGCATTTTCAGCCCGATACTTCATCTCCAGGAAGCTGGATCGATTATATTGAGAGGAATTTTATGAAACAGTTAATTGAAAATAGAGTTGAAGAACTGCTTTCCGGTCAGTTCTGTTTATGCAGATCCTGCCTGCAGAGCAAGCGTACTGTTTTCTCTGTAAAGCCAGACACAAAAAAGCCGTATCTCAAGATACTGGCGTATAAAAACTGCATTGCTGTCTGTTCATCGGAAGAATTATCCGATGGAATCAGAGCTCTTCTGCAGGGAAAAGGCAGAGATGAGATATTTGAACTGCCGTTCGTCTATGGACAGACAATCCACTATGTGCCGGACTACGGTCATTGTCAGTATACAGCTGCGTGTTCTCAATATAAATGTGATGTCCTTTTTGATGAAGATATCTTGTCTTTGCGCGGCCTGACCGGTTTTGACAATTCACTGGTCTTTGAGGAGAACGGCAGTACGGCGGCAAGAGCGGTCTGTATTGCAAGAGACGGAAAACAGATCATTGGCATAGCCGGAGCATCAGAGACTCCGGCAGATTCATTTTGGGAGATCGGCATTGATGTTGTAGAAAAATACCGTGGGAAAGGACTGGGAACATACCTCGTGAGCAGACTTACAGATGAGCTTATGGAACGGGATATTGTGCCGTTTTATTCTGCATCTGTAACGAATATAGGATCGCAGAGGACTGCCCACAGGAGCGGATACATACCGGTGTGGGTTGATACATTCGGAACAATACTGGACGGAAGTTCTGTATATGATGATATAGTTGGGAAGATAAGCTTCTGAAAGGGGCAGAACTGTATTTACCACTTTGGTAAAACCACTCCCGTTATGGTTCGCAGGGATATATCTTGCAATTTTGATCGCAGATATGGTATTCTGGCTGGTGCGTATATTTATGGCGCGAAAATGAGAGGAAAGAGGGAATTCCTATGAACAGGAAAAGATATGAATATGAGGGGATAATTCATTGCATTCCGGACAGAGGAGGAGCATACGTTATTTTTCCGTGGAATATCAGGGAAGAATTTGGCAGGGGCCGGGTGAAAGTCCATGCAGAATTTGACGGACAACCATATGACGGGAGCATTGTGAATATGGGAGTAAAATACAAGGACGGTTCAGTCTGCTATATTATCGGCATTACAAAAGCCATCCGCACTAAGATAAACAAAGGGGATGGCGATTGTGTCCATGTTATGATTCAGGAAAGAGGATAGCTATAGTCCTTTCCAATACTTATCCAGATATTTTTCAGCCTCTTCTTTTGAGAGGCTGTATTTTTCTTTCAGCTTTATATGTGCATCTTGCCGGGAAATGTTCAGCTCCTGTAAAGTAGACAGAAGCTGCAAAATACCATTTTCACGTTCGGAAGAAATGCCTTCAGCTTTACCAGTTTTATATCCTTCAGCTTTACCGGTTTCATATCCTTCGCTTCGCAGTGTTTTATCATGCAGTTCCTTATCATATGTTTCCAAAATCATCTGGATCACCTCTGCTTTTTGATCTGTCAGGATATCCGTCAGAATATTTTTACTGATGCAGTTGTCCACGGCACGGGAAACAGCCTGATCCAGTGGGGTGTCTGCCGAGAGTTCCCGGCGTACTGCATCTACGAAAACGGCATATTCTTTTAATCGTTTGCATTTTTCCATTAATTCTTTATTATGTCCGTAGTTGATGTTAAGCATAATGGCAATGCATTCCAGACAGGGAGCTTTGGACGAAGCCGGTGTTTCAAACAATTCACTCAGTTTCAAGATAAACTGGTCGGGTTCTGCGGAAGTTCCGTTATAAAAGACAAAATACTGTGGAAAGGGCAATTTTTTCGGTGTGGATGTATAAATGTCTATTTTATTTTTTATGATATACTTTTCATACAGCTTAGCCAGATACATTAGTCCGCGGACAGGCATATTCGGATTGAATGTGCTTTGATGTTCGTATAGATTCATCATCCCGCTGATCAGAAAGGAAATATCATTTTTCTTTGTCAGATACAATACATTCCCAAGCGTATTAACTTCTAATTCGGCAGGGTTACTGTAATTGCTTCCGTTCACTGCATTATAAAGTGACAGCAGATCTTCCTTTTTCTGAAATACCAGGCGGAAGAGTCCGTCTTTATATTCCCTGTTTGTGGTTGGATATTCCTGATCAATATATGGTTTATGTTTCAATAATTACACCTCCATTATAGGAAATAAAATGAGTAGTTGCAACCTTTCGTGAGCTCAAACAAAAGGAAAGTCTGGCGGAAACCGCCTGATAAGATCTTTAAGATTAAAGACCGCTGCAAAGGCAGCATACGGGAAAAGAAAATTCCGTAGTTGTTTATTATAGTTTATAACATGTGGGAAAAACAATATGGCATATTATACAAAAGTATAGACACTGGATTGTGAAGAATGATACAATAGTTTGGCAGTATGAAAAACTGACACTATAGTGTAGAAAAGGAAAGGCGGCTTGATTATTGTGATACATGCTGTAACAGCCAGGCGAAGTATACGAAAATACAGATCAGATGAAGTGCCTCTTCCATATATAGAAGAAATTTTAAAAGCCGGTACGCTGGCCCCATCATCGAAGAACAGACAACCATGGAGGTTTACAGTTGTTCAGGGAAAAGCGAAAAAAGAGATGCTCTCGGCTATGGAGAGAGGACTGAACCGGGAGAGAAAAAATCCGTTGTTGCCCGGAAGTGTGAAACTGCTAAAGGGAGCGGAATATACTTTGAGTATTATGAAACAGGCACCGGTGATTATATTTGTGGTAAACAGAAATGGAACAGACATCCGAAAAGATCTGGACACTGAAGAGCGTATTTACGAAATTTGTAATGCACAGTCTATTGGAGCTGCAATAGAAAATATGACCTTGACAGCAACAGAGCTTGGACTTGGAAGTCTGTGGATCTGTGATACTTATTTCGCATATGAGGAATTAACGGAATGGCTGGGAACAGAGGGCGCACTTTATGCAGCACTGGCAGTAGGATACGCAGATGAAAGTCCTGCTCCAAGACCGCGAAAAGATATAAACAGTATTACGGAATGGAGATAACTTGGATAGGAGAGACAGAAGTATGAAAGAAAAAATTGTAAATAAGATGATTGATTTTTACAGGGGAAACCGTTCGGATGTGCGGCATTTCCTGAAGGTATATGCCTATGCACAGACGATAGGCCTTCTGGAAGGACTGGATGAAAAGACGCAGGACACGCTGGAGATCGCGGCGATCGTTCATGACATCGCCTGTCCGCTCTGCCGGGAGAAGTACGGTAATACAAACGGAAATCATCAGGAGGCGGAGAGTGAGCCGTTGCTTCGGATCTTTCTTTCGGAGTTTTCTCTTCCGGAGGAGATGGAAGAACGCATTATCTATCTGGTGACGCATCATCATACTTATACGGATGTAGAAGGAATGGATTATCAGATTCTTCTGGAAGCGGATTATCTGGTAAATGCGGACGAATCCCAGTACAGCCATGAGGCGATCTGTAAGTTCAGGGAGCGTGTGTTTAAGACGAAAAGCGGCACGCATATGCTGGATTCCATATATTCATTAACAGAGGCATAACAGTTCAGACTATGCCTGTACTGTTACCCAGAGATTTATGTTAGGCAGAGAAATCTGCAGCGGGAGGTGCCGGAATGCAGATTACGGATCTTCGGATACGCAATTTTAAATCAATTAAAGATATGCATATCAGTGATATTGAGAATGCTCTTATTCTGGTCGGAAAAAATGACACCGGAAAGACCGCCGTCCTTGACGCTGTGCGCGCCGTGGGCGGAGATTACCTTGTCAGGGAAGAAGACTTCCGGGAGAATTTTCCAAACGTGGAGATCAGCGCGGAGCTGCGCATCACGGAGGATGATCTGAAGAGGTTTCACAGATTCGGAGTAGTCAGCGCTTACCGGAGACCTGAAGCATGGTATCGTGAATTCTGCAGGAAGCTTCCTTCCTTTTTGCCTGACGGTGGAATAGAAACAGACAGCGGAAAAGGAACAGACAGTGACAGAACTTTTTCCGGAGGCACACTGACATTTGAGTTCTCTGTCAATCGGGAAGGACGTACGCGGTACAGTGACGGAAAGCAGAAAGACAACAGATACATTCCGAAGATTTTTCCGCATATCTATTTTATGGATACCCAGCGCGACCTGAAGAAATTTCAGGATGATCTGCTCTTAATGCAGGAGGACGATCTTCTGAAACGGATGCGCTCCGGCTGCTGTATGTTTGATGTGGCAAAGGAATGCAATCACTGTTTTTCCTGTATCGGGCTGATCCACAAGAAGACAACTGAGGAGCTGAATGCTTTTGAGGCGTCGAAGCTCCTGGAATATAAGCTGTATAATCTGAATCTGGATTCATTTTCCAGGAGAGTGAATGAGATTTTCCGCAGGAACGGCGGCAGAGATGAGATTGCTTACTCTATGGATCTGGATATCGAACGGACGCTTTCGGTTACGGCTTCCGTGCGTCAGGCTGGATATCAGAAGAACCGTCCTACCGAGAGTATGGGGAAGGGTATGCGCAGCATCTATATGCTTTCTCTTCTGGAGGCGTATGAAGAGGAAGGCATGAAGAATGCGGACATTATTATGGTGGAAGATCCGGAAATCTTTCTCCACCCGAAGCTTCAGAAAGTATCGGGAGATATTCTGTACAGGCTGTCGAAAAAGAATCAGGTCATGTTCTCTACCCATTCTCCGAATCTGCTGTCGAATTTCAGCAGCAGACAGATCCGACAGGTATTTCTGGATAAGGACGGATTTTCTGAAGTGCGGGAGAAGACGGATATCAGCGCAGTTCTGGACGATCTGGGCTATTCGGCAAACGATCTGATGAACGTAAATTTTGTTTTTATCGTAGAGGGCAAGCAGGATAAGAGCAGACTTCCGCTTCTGATCCGGAAATATTATTCAGAGACATACGACAGCGAGGGAAACCTTTCACGCATTGCGATCATTACGACCAACAGCTGTACGAATATCAAGACCTATGCAAATCTGAAATATATGAACCAGATTTACATAAAAGATAATTTCCTTATGATCCGGGACGGAGACGGTAAGGACAGTGAAGAACTGAAATCACAGCTCTGTAATTATTACGCCCGGAGAAATGAGGAGGACATAGACCGTCTGCCGAGGGTCACAGAGAAGAATGTACTGATTCTGAAGTACTATTCTTTTGAAAACTATTTCCTTGATCCGAAGGTAATGGCAGAGATCGGGATCATTGAATCGGAAGAGCAGTTTTATGAAATATTCATAGAAAAATGGCGTGAGTATCTGTACCGGCTTAGAAGCGGCCGGAAGCTGACTGAGGTCATCGGACATGACCTTACGTCCGTGGATGATATAAAGCAGCACATGGAAGAGATCCGGATTCATATGCGGGGCCATAACCTGTATGATATCTACTATGGACGTTACAGGGAGAATGAACAGGAAATCCTGAGCCGCTATATCGACGCGGCGCCGAGAGAGGATTTTGCGGATATTCTGGATTCCATTGACCGGTTTATTTATTTTGAGAGTAGAAAGAAAAAGGAAGAAAATCTGTAGAGCGGAGTGAAAAGATGAAAGCAGCAGTATTAGTGGACAATATCGGAAACGACGGTCTCCCGGGTGAGTGGGGCTTAAGTTTCTATATAGAATATAAGAATCAGAAGATACTGCTGGATGCAGGGCAGGCCGGCCTGTTTGCGGAAAATGCCGGGAAGCTGGGATTGCGTCTGGCTGACGTGGACTATGCTGTACTTTCCCATGCTCATTATGATCATGCGGATGGTATGCCGGTGTTTTTTGAACAGAATGACAGGGCGAAACTTTATCTGAAAGAATCCTGCAGGGAGAACTGTTATGACCGCAAAGAAGGGCGTATGAAGTATATCGGTATAAAGAGCGGAATGCTGGAAAAGTACAGAGACAGGATCATTCGTGTGTCTGGAGATAAGAAGATCAACGACGGCGTCTGGCTGATCTCTCACAGTGCGGAAAGCATGAAAAAGGCCGGAGAACGGGAGCATATGTATCTGAGAGAAGGAAATGACTGGGTGCCGGACTGCTTTGCCCATGAGCAGAGTCTGGTATTCGAGACAGAATCAGGAATTGTCATCTTTAACAGTTGTTCCCACGGGGGCGCGGACAATATCATAAATGAGGTGTCCGCTGCATTTTCGGGCAGACAGATATGTGCAATGATCGGCGGATTCCATCTATATAACAAATCAGCAGAATATGTGCGTAGATTTGCAGAGAAGGTACGCGCTACCGGAGTGGAGAAGATCTATACCGGACACTGTACAGGAGAGGAGGGGTACCGCATCATGCATGAAGTACTTGGAGATAAAGTACGTCAGCTTGAAGCGGGCCTTGAAATCGTGTTATGATAATGTCACTTACAGCCTGTACGGCAGGCTTTTTCCTTGATTTTATATTTGGAGATCCGGTATGGCTCTACCACCCGGTGCGGCTGATCGGAAAAGGGATATCTTTTGGCGAACGGCAGCTTAGGAAGCTATGCAGCAGGAATAAAAGCGGTCGCGGGCTCGTCGCCGCGGGCGCCGTCCTGTGGATGTGCATCGCAGGGCTTTCCTTTCTGATTCCGCTGGGAGTGATAGCTCTGGCGCAGAAGATTCATCCGGCGCTGAGGTTTGTTCTGGAGTCATTCTGGTGCTATCAGATTGTTGCGGCAAGATGCCTGTGTAAAGAGAGTGGGAAAGTCTATGAAAGATTAAAAGCAGAGGATCTCCCGGGCGCGCGAAGGGCGGTATCCATGATCGTCGGAAGAGATACGGAAAACCTAAGTGCAGAAGGGGTGACGAAAGCGGCGGTGGAGACCGTAGCAGAGAATACATCGGACGGAGTGACGGCGCCGCTCATCTACATGCTGATCGGCGGAGCTCCTCTTGGCTTTCTCTACAAGGCGGTCAATACTATGGACTCCATGCTTGGATATAAGAATGATAAGTACCTGTATTTCGGGCGTATTCCGGCGAAGATGGACGATGTCTTCAATTATATTCCTTCCCGTATTACTGCATTGTTTATGATCGCAGCATCGTATCTCTGCGGTCTGGACGGAAAAAATGCATGGCGGATCTATCGAAGGGACCGACGGAAACATGCAAGTCCGAATGCCGCACAGACAGAAGCAGTCTGCGCAGGAGCGCTTAGAGTAAGGCTGGCGGGAGACGCCGTTTATTTCGGGAAATTGTATAAGAAGGAATTCATTGGAGATGCCATAAGGCAGATAGAACCGGAAGATATCAAAAGGGCAGGGCGGCTCATGTACGTGACTGCTTTTTTGATGCTGCTGGTGTTCGGAGCAGTAAAATATGCTCTGTTGATTATGTTTTAAAAAAGAGCGATGAAGCAGGGGTTGCTGCTTCGCAGGAGGGTTCAGGAGGAACAGGATGATATACGGACACGGCGGAGACATATATACATATCAGGATATGCTGGATTTTTCCGTCAATGTAAATCCGCTTGGAACACCGGAACGTGTGATTACAGCGGCTAAACGGGGAGTGGAATCTGCGGCGGTTTATCCTGACAGCCGGTGTGGGAGGCTGAGGGAAAAACTGGCAGGGAAACAGAATCTGCCGGAGGAAAGCTATATATTCGGCAATGGAGCAGCGGATATCATTTATACGCTTGTGCTGGCGGAAAAACCGAAACGAGCGCTAATACCGGTACCTGCATTTTCTGAATATGAGCAGGCACTTGAGTGTGCTGGATGCGAAATAAAATACTATTATACAAAAGAAAATAATTGCTTTTGTATAGATAGTGATTTCCTTAAAGAACTTAAAAAAGATGTGGATATAGTATTCCTTTGTTCACCGGTTAATCCGTCCGGTCATAGGCTTGATAAGCAATTGATGAAGCAGGCGGCGGATATTTGTGAGGAAAACGGTATCCGTCTGGTAGTGGACGAATGTTTTGTAGAATTTCTTCAGGAAACAGAAAAATATTCTATGATTGACAATGTAAAGAAGTACCGTCAGTTATTTATCCTTCGGGCTTTTACAAAGATATATGCTATGGCTGGATTGAGACTTGGCTATGGCATCTCATCCGACTGCGGGCTGCTGGAACGGATGGAACGGGCAAGCCAGCCATGGAGTGTGTCTGTTCCCGCACAGGAGGCAGGAATTGCAGCTCTGGATGAAGATATGTATGTCGAGAACGCCAGAAATCTGATCGTGAAGGAACGGGATTATCTGGAAAGAGAACTAAAAAAAATGGGAATTAAATTTGTTTCTTCAGATGTAAATTTCATTCTTTTATACACTAGAATAAATCTATTTGATAAAATGAGAAATCATGGCATATTGATACGGAACTGTGAAAATTACAGAGGACTGGGGAGAGGCTGGTATCGTGTTGCCGTGCGCACACATGAGGAAAATTTCTGCCTGATAAATGCATTAAAGTGTGCGGCAGGAGACAGAACGGAGGTAACCGGATGAAAGGATCGATCATGATACAGGGAACCATGTCCAACGCCGGAAAGAGCGTACTGGCCGGCGGACTGTGCCGGGTGCTCAGGCAGGATGGTTACAGTGTGGCTCCCTTTAAATCACAGAATATGGCGCTCAACTCATTTATCACGAAGGAAGGGCTTGAGATGGGGCGCGCTCAGGTGATGCAGGCGGAAGCCGCAGGAATTGAACCTTCGGCGGCTATGAACCCAATTCTGCTTAAACCGACAAATGATACAGGTTCCCAGGTCATTATCAATGGAAAACCGGTGGGAACCATGTCTGCTGTGGAGTATTACAGGCATAAACGGGACTATATTCCATATATTATGGAAGCGTATGGGAAACTGAGGCAGAAGTATGACGTGATCGTGATCGAAGGGGCGGGAAGTCCCGCGGAAATCAATTTGAAACAGGACGATATCGTGAACATGGGCCTGGCGGAACTGGTGGACGCGCCTGTGCTTCTTGCAGGAGATATCGACAGAGGCGGCGTGTTCGCGCAGCTGATCGGAACCGTTATGCTACTGGAGGAAAAGGAACGTCAGAGAATCAAGGGAATGATCATTAATAAATTCCGCGGCGATGTGTCAATCCTGAAACCGGGGCTTACGATGCTCGAGGAACGGGCAAAGATACCGGTGCTTGGAGTGGTGCCGTATTTCTATCTGGATATTGATGAAGAGGACAGCCTGACAGAGCGTTTTCAGAAGAAAGAGAATGCAGGTCTTGTAGATATCGCGGTGATCCGTCTGCCGAGAATATCTAATTTTACAGATATCGCGCCGCTGGAGGCGCATGAAGAAGCGGGGGTGCGCTATGTCAGTTCTCCGGCAGAGTTCGGGGAACCGGATGCGGTGATTCTGCCGGGCAGCAAGAATACCATTCAGGATCTGCTCTGGATGCGGCAGAACGGGCTTGAGGCAAAGATCCTGCGGTGTGCGTCTAAAGGCGGGCTTGTGTTCGGGATCTGCGGCGGCTATCAGATGCTCGGACAGGAAATCTCCGATCCGGCAGGAGTAGAGCAGAAAGGAACGGTCAGAGGGATGGGGCTCCTCCCGATCCGGACGGTATTTGATAAAGAGAAGACAAGAACAAGGGTGCAGGGGCATTTCCTTTCGACAGAAGGAATCTTAAAGGAACTCTCGGGTGCAGAACTGGAGGGGTATGAGATCCATATGGGAGAGACCTTTCTTCTGAATCATGCGAAATCCCTTGTAGAATTTGCAGATATTACGGAGCAGTCTGGAAACAGTGCCGCGGATATTTCCGGTAATTTACGTGCGGACGGCGTCCAGTGCGGAAATGTCTATGGATGTTATGTCCACGGGATTTTTGATGCTCCGGGATGTGCAAAGGGATTCCTGACTTCGCTGTTAAGACAGAAAGGGTACGATCCTTCTGATATGCAGGTGACAGACTGGAAAGCATATAAGGAAGAGCAGTACGACAAGCTTGCAGATATTATCCGGGAAAACCTTGAGATGGAGCGGATTTATCAGATCATAGAGAAAGGAAATGGTGCGTCATGCGGTCTGCAATAAGGATCGGCAGCAGAGAGAGTCTGCTGGCGGTCAGACAGGCGGAGATTATCAGGGATCAGATTATGGACAGCGATCCGGAGGTTTCCGTGGAAATCATTACGATGAAAACAACAGGGGATAGGATACTGGATAAAAGTCTGGCAAAGATTGGCGGGAAAGGATTGTTTGTAAAGGAACTGGATCGTGCGCTTATGGATGGCAGAATTGATATCGCGGTGCATAGCCTGAAAGATATGCCTATGGAAGTTATTCCGGAGTTCCCGATCCTTGCATACGGCAGACGGGAGGATCCGCGGGATGTGATCCTGTACCGCCCTGGTCTTGAGGCATTGCCAGAACAGGCGGTCATCGGTACATCAAGCAGGAGACGGATGCTCCAGATGCAGCGGCTGTATCCGGACTGTACATTCCGGGGAATCCGGGGAAATGTGCAGACCAGGCTGAAAAAGCTTGAGACAGAAGGGTATGACGGGACAATTCTGGCGGCTGCGGGTCTGAAACGTCTCGGGATGGAGCAGGTGATCAGCCGATATCTCTCCGTGGATGAGATGATTCCTGCGGCAGGCCAGGGAATCCTTGCCGTACAGGGAAGAAAAGGAGAAAATTACGGGTGGATCGACCGGATTGATGACAGAGAGAGCCGGGCGGCTGCACTGGCAGAGCGTCAGTTTATCCGTGTGACCGGGGGAGACTGCACTTCCCCCTGCGCCGCACATGCGCAGGTGAGTGGAAATGAACTGAGGCTGACAGGACTGTACTATAGTGAAGATGCAGAAGAATATACTGTAGACATAATTGTTGCTGATGTATCAAAATCCCGGCAGGCAGGCGAGGCTCTGGCAGAGCGGATGATGAGAAAGAATGACTGATGATAGAATGTGAACGATGGAGGCATAATTGACGGAATTATGAGTGGAAATAGGAATGCCGGAAAAATAAATGAAAATAGTGCGTGCGGAAAAGTATGGCTTGCAGGAGCAGGCCCGGGAGATGCAGGGCTTCTGACGGTAAAAGCGGCACATTTTATTGAGAGCGCGGATGTTATCGTTTACGATGCGCTGATCAGCGCGGAAGTGTTAAGCCGCATTCCTCAGGATACAGAGACAATCTATGTGGGCAAACATTCCGGAAATCATCCGGTCCCGCAGCATGAGATCAATCAGATCCTTGTGAGAGAGGCGAAGAAAGGAAAAAAAGTGCTCCGACTGAAAGGAGGAGACCCGTTTGTCTTCGGGCGGGGCGGAGAGGAGCTGGAGACGCTTATCAGCGAACAGATTCCTTTCGAGGTGGTTCCGGGGATTACTTCTTCTGTGGCTGTTCCGGCTTACGCAGGGATTCCGGTGACGCACAGAGATTATACTTCTTCCTTTCATGTCATTACCGGACACGCGAGGAAAGACGGGACACTGAGCATTGATTTTGATTCTCTCGTCCGCCTGAATGGAACACTTGTATTTCTGATGAGTGTATCCTCTATGGAAAAGATCCTGAAAGGGCTGACTGACGCAGGGATGGATCCTGATATGCCTGCGGCAGTTCTGGAAAGGGGAACAACGGCAGGGCAGAGAAGAGTAACTGCAACTGTAGGAACATTAAAAGCCGAGTCAGACCGTGCTGGTATCCGCACCCCTGCAATCATTGTTGTGGGGAAGGTGTGCGCGCTGTCAGACAAGCTTCACTGGGCGGAGGACAGACCGCTCGGCGGACGTCAGTTCCTGCTGACCCGTCCCCGACAGAATATGTCATCACTTGCCGGACGGCTGAGAGATCTCGGGGCTCAGGTCATCGAGATGCCTGCTATCCATACAGAGGAAGTCTGCCCGAATGAGCCCCTGAAAGCCGCACTGGAGCGTTTCAGACAGCACGGGGAAGGAAAATGGCTCGTTTTTACCAGTCCTATCGGTGTGAACGTTTTCTTTGACACATTAAAGGAAATGAAGATGGATCTGAGATCAGTTCTTGGAGGGACTGGAAAAGTACGGATCGGAGCCATCGGATCGGCGACCGCAGACGCACTCTGCGGATACGGACTGATTCCTGATGCGGTTCCCGGAACATATAATGCCGGAGAACTGGGAAAAGAACTGGCGGAAATGTCGGAGCCGGGAGAGTATGTACTGATCGCACGGGCCGAGAAAGGCTCGCCGGATCTGATACCGCCGCTTACAGATAAGGGACTTCTGGTGGATGACATTGCGTTGTACCGCACGGTATATGAAATAAATCCGCTGTTAAAGGAAGAAGTTATGCGCATGCTGCAAAATGGTGAGATTGATGCAGTAACATTTACAAGCGCATCTACGGTCCGGGGATTTGTCCGGGCAATGAGAGAGAGCGGAATGGATTACCACAGTGTACGCGCAGTGTGCATCGGGGAGCAGACCGCACGGGCAGCGGCAGAATACAGGATGCGGACCGAAACCGCGGCTCAGGCGTCCATGAACGCCATGGTGGAGAAGATTATGGAACTGTTTAGAAATAACTGATAATATATAACCCCAAAGCTGGTGGAGGAGAGAGCAAAATGTTTGCAGATTATCATGTACATACAGAATTCAGTGATGATTCCGTCTATCCGATGGAAGAGGTGATACAGGACGCCGTCCGCATAGGAATGAACGAAATCTGTATCACAGATCATGTGGATTATGGAATTAAAGATGACTGGGACAGCGGGAGAAAGATCAGATACCGCGGCAGTGAACCTCTTGCAAATGTGGACTATCCGCGCTATATGACGGAGATACGGAAAATGCAGCTGCTGTACGGCGATAAGATTACCGTCAGGGCAGGTATGGAGTTCGGGATCCAGAAACATACCATCGCGAGATATGAAGAGTTATTTCACAGGTATGTATTTGATTTTATTATTTTATCCATTCATCAGGTGGATGATAAAGAATTCTGGACACAGGATTTCCAAAAAGGAAAGCCACAGCAGGAATATAATGAGCAGTATTATGAAGAAATGCTCTATGTGGTGAAAAATTATAAGGATTACAGCGTGCTGGGACATATGGATCTTATCACAAGATACGATGAAGCAGGCGTCTATCCGTTTGAAAAGATCGAGCCTTATGTGAGAGAAATCCTGAAGATTGTGATAGAGGACGGCAAAGGAATTGAGGTAAACACTTCCAGTCACAGATACGGGCTGAAAGATACCACGCCTTCCCGTAACATTTTAAAATTATACCGTGATCTCGGCGGCAGGATTATTACAGTCGGCAGTGACAGCCACAGCCCCGGACAGCTGGGCGCTTATATCAGTGATGCCAGAGAAATGCTGAAAAGTCTCGGATTCCGCCAATTCTGTACGTTTGAAAGAATGCAGCCGGTTTTTCATGAGCTGTGATGTATCGGCATGTGTCTGAAAATATGCAGGAAAACTTACAGGAGAACAGATATGAAGAACGAGTATGATAATGAACATTTTTTTGAACAGTATGCGCAGATGGCGCGGAGCAGATACGGTCTTTCCGGCGCGGGGGAGTGGCACCAGCTGAAAGAAATGTTCCCGCCCCTGAAAGGCAGCAGGGTGCTGGACCTGGGCTGCGGATATGGCTGGCACTGTAAATATGCTGTGGATCAGGGAGCGGAGGAAGTACTGGGAATGGATGTAAGCGTGCGCATGATCGAAGAGGCGAAGAAGCGCAATGCAGACAGCAGGATCACCTACCGGACAGGCTCACTGGAAGAGTATGAATATCCGGAAGAGACATGGGACTGCGTAGTGTCCAATCTGGCGCTTCATTATGTTGAGGATATCGAATCTGTATACCGGTTAGTGTACCGTACACTGAAAAAGGGAGGAACATTCCTTTTTAATATCGAGCATCCGGTCTTCACATCAGGTGTACGTGAGGACTGGATATATGATGAAAACGGAGATCCCTTGTACTGGCCGGTGGATGATTACTTCTATCCCGGAGAGCGGAAGACCCGTTTCCTGGGGTGTGATGTGCTCAAATACCATCACACTCTGACACAGATCATGAACGGTCTGCTCAGAAGCGGCTTTGCGATCGAAATGGTGGAAGAGGCAGAGCCGCCGGAAGAGATGATGAATATGCCGGGAATGAAAGACGAGATGCGCCGCCCTATGATGCTCATGATCCGGGTGGGAAAGAAATAATCTGCGTTCGACGAATTACATGGAAAGAGGCAGGAAAAGAGCAGACAGGAGGACGAGAGGATGCTGGAAGATAAGGACTATGTAATGCGGATCGTACATGAGTGGATCCGCACGCTTATCAAACTCATTTTTAATAAGGATATTGACAAGGAGGAAGATGCACAGATACCGCTGGAGGTGATGGAACAGTTCCGGAAACTGCAGGCCATGATCGATGACGGGGAGATCAATGAGGCGGAGAATATTCTGCTGGACGGACTAAGAGAAGGTGACCGCACATATTTTGAGATGTCGCTGCTCTTTTATGAAAAACTCAGCGGGAAAACGGATGAATTTCTTGCAGAGCATGATTATTCCAGACAGGAAGTTGTGGACGGACTGAAATATGTGGTTAATTATTACGGGTATGGCAGCCTGCTGGAAGCGTTTACGGAGGATATAGAGCTATGACTGAGAAAGAACGGATGTTGTCGGGAAAGATCTACTGCCCGTTTAAGGTGGGAGATAATACGTGGGAGAAAAGCAGGGAAGTGCTGGAACAGTTTAATTCCATGCCGTGACAGAAAGAAAAAGAGCGCATGGAGCTGTTAAGGAGTATTTTCGGTCATCTGGAGGACGACGCCGTGATCGTGCCGCCGTTTTACTGCGATAAAGGCACTCAGATCTATATCGGAAAGCATTTTTATGCAAATACCGGCCTGCTCATACTGGACGAGGCTGACGTGCGGATCGGCGATCATGTATTTATCGCGCCGCGTGTGTGCATTTATACGGCAGGGCATCCTATCGACGCGGATATCCGCAGGCTGGATCTGGAGTATGCAAAGGGTGTGACTATAGGAGATGACGTCTGGATCGGCGGGAATGTGGTGATCAATCCGGGGGTGACTATCGGCAGCAATGTGGTGATCGGCTCTGGTTCCGTGGTGACGAAGAATATTCCCGATGGTGTGATCGCGGCCGGAAATCCGTGCAGAGTATTAAGAGAGATCACGCAGAAAGATAAAGATTACTGGACGCGGCAGGCAGAAGAATATTTTGCCGATGAGGATATTGACAGTTGTAAGGATAAAATATGAACAAGGAAGGGACTGCTGTCAGAAACCTCGTCAGCAGTCCCTTTTTGACGAAAGAAATCGGAAAAACGTTTCTTAATCTTTCCAGTATTCAGCCATATATTTCTCCGCTTCTTCCGGTGAAAGCGCATACTTGTCCTGCAGTTTGAGCAGAGTGTTCTCCCGGGAAAAGTTGATATCCTGAAGGGTGGAGATGAGCTGTCGGATACTATCATTATTACAACAGGGGTCTTAAGCACCTCACAATATTTTCTATCGTCCGCACGAATGTTTCTGTATCTGCCTGAGGATTGCTCAGATATGCATGATAGGTTCCCTGTATACAGTAAGAGAGAAGGATCTGCTTTGCCGGATCCTTTTTGTATTCCGGATATTTGCGGGAGATTACTTCCTTAAGTGCCTTGTCAAGGCGGATACCAAGATGGCTTTGTCCCCTGCCGGAGAACAGGATCTTGATCAGAGAAATCTGAGACATAAAAGCAAGGCAGAGTTCCCGGGTAAATGCATCGGAGTTATCAGTTGTGTAATCTTTCAGGTGGTCGATACTTCCGATGATCGATTCGACAGTCTCCTGTTCCATTGCTTCGGACAGTGCGTAGATGTCTTCATAATGGGAGTAAAATGTAGATTTGTTGATGAGAGCCAGTTCGCACAGCTCCTTGACTGTTATTTTTTCTAGAGGCTTTTTGGCTCTCAGCTCGATAAAGGCATTTTTGATTGCCTGTTCTGTTTTACGGATTCTAAGGTCTGACTTGTTTTCTGATTTTTTCATCAAATATATATCTCCAAAGCTAAATTTTCCATAAACCGACTATTTTGAAAATAAGTCGGTTTTCCGACTTATATCCGGTATTGCCGGTGGATTTTCGTATGTTTTTCGGATACTCTGATTATAGGATAAAAAACGACTGTTGTCGATTATTTATGGATGAAAAGAGGTAAAATTATGGATTTTTACGGATTTTACACAGGGAAGATTTTTGATGCCCACAAATATCTGGGGGCACATATCAACAGAGGAAAAAACGGCAAAGCACAAGGAGTCGTATTCCGGACTTTTGCGCCGTCGGCGTCGCGAATCTCCGTGATTGGGGAATTTAACGGGTGGACAGAAAGTCCCATGAAGAAGGTGCATGACGGAAATTTCTGGGAGTTCATATCAGAGGAGGCAGAGCCCGGAATGATGTATAAGTACCGGATCTATGACCGCGCGGGGCATTGGATCGATCACTGCGATCCCTATGGATACGGGATGGAGCTGCGTCCGAATACAGCGTCCATTATCCGGGATATGGATGCATATCAGTTTCAAGATGATAAATGGATGAAAAAAAGATCGGATCACAAAGAACTGCCGCTGAATATTTACGAACTGCATTTCGGCTCCTTTAAGAAACCGTCGGACGAGCCTGACGCCTGGTACGATTATGAGGAGATGGCGGATATTCTGATTCCATATCTGAAAGAGAACGGGTACAATTATCTGGAGATTATGCCTCTTAGTGAATATCCCTGCGATGAGTCATGGGGATATCAGGGAACGGGATTTTTCAGTCCGACTTCCAGATATGGGACAGCGGATCAGCTGAAGGCTTTTGTGGATGCCTGCCACAAAAATGAGATCGGCATTATTCTTGATTTTGTGCCAGTGCATTTCGCAGTGGATGATTATGCACTGGCGAACTATGACGGGACAGCGTTGTATGAATATCCCCACTCCGATGTGGGAGACAGCGAATGGGGCAGCAGGAACTTTATGCACTCCCGAGGTGAAGTAAGAAGCTTTCTGCAGTCTGCGGCAGATTACTGGCTGAGCGAGTATCACATGGACGGACTTCGCATGGACGCCATCAGCCGGGCAATCTACTGGCAGGGTATGCCGGAGCGGGGCGTGAACTCCAATGCAGTAGAATTCCTAAGATATATGAATCAGGGGTTAAAAGAACGTCATCCGTCCGTCATACTGGCAGCGGAGGATTCTACCTCATTTCCGGGCGTCACAAAATCCGTGAAAGAAGGAGGACTTGGATTCGACTATAAGTGGGATATGGGGTGGATGAACGATACACTTGACTATTTCCGGACAGCTCCCGAGTACCGGACAAGGGATTATCATAAGCTGACATTCTCTTTTGTCTATTACTACGATGAGAGGTATCTGCTCCCGCTGTCCCATGATGAAGTTGTCCACGGAAAGGCGACGATCCTGCAGAAAATGTACGGGGATTATGAGCAGAAGTTCCCTCAGGCAAGAGCTTTCTATATGTATATGTACGCACATCCGGGCAAGAAGCTTAATTTCATGGGAAATGAGCTGGGACATTTCAGGGAGTGGGATGAGAAGCGGGAGCTGGACTGGAATCTTCTCGATTACCCGGCACATCAGGATTTTCACAGATTTATGAAAGACCTGAACCGATTCTATCGGGAGCATTCGGCGCTCTCCGAAATGGATTATGATACGAAAGGATTTGAATGGCTGGAGTGCCATGCAGAGGAAAAGTGCGTATATGTATTTGAACGCAGAAGTGAAAAAGAGCGGATCATAGCAGTCTTTAATTTCTCGGATGAGGAGCAGGAGATTGAGATCCGGAGTAAAGATATAAAAGAACTGAAAAAAGTGTTCAGCAGTGAATATAAAGGTTACGGAGGGGCGGAAGAGAAGCAGGGCAAGGCTGTAAAGATCAAAAAAGACGGCTGTTCATTCCGGCTGCAGCCTTTTTCGGCAGAATACTATATGATTGAGTAACAGAATATCATATATAAATGTAGACAGACGGAACCGGCCTATGAGGCCAGCTTCCGTCTGTCTACAACCGGTTTTAAGAACATGGCAAGAAATGCAGCAAGTATCCTCGCGATAACAGTGCTCCACCAGACCATGATCTGTCCGCCTGCCAGCGGTGGGAGGATAAGCATGAGTACCAGCATAAGTACAGGTTCAATATAAGTCAGGACATAAGAAAGGCTGCTCTCTTCCATGGCGTAGAAGCTTGCCGTGGTTACCCGGGTGACCGCTACAAAAGGAACAGAGATCAGGAAGATCGGCATAATTCTGGCAATTTCCATATTAACTTCAGGAGATGACCCGAAGAGGACACCGATATAATTTCTTGCCGCAAAGAGAATGACACAGCTGATAACGGCGAGAAAAATACCGCATCCATATGCCAGCCGCCGTATACTTTTCAGTCTGTTCAGGCTCTTTTCGCCGTAGTAACGGCTGATGATGGGCTGACTCCCGTCACCGACACCCTGAAAGAGCAGATATACGATACAGATAATGTAGGCGATGCAGGCGTAGACTGCCACAGCCTGGTCTCCCCCGTAAAGTATGGAAAAGCGGTTTATGATGATCAGCGATATGTTTGGCGTCATTGTAAGCCCGAACGGGGAAATTCCCACTTTGATAACGGAACCGGCCAGCTTTATCAGCTCGGAAAATCCAATACACAGGGTAAATATTTTCTCGCGAAGGAAATATACGAGGGCAAAAAGAAGTGTTACGCCCTGCCCGAGGATTGTTGCCAGCGCCGCGCCGGTTAGTCCCTGACCGAATACCCAGACAAACAGGTAATCCAGAACTACATTGGTAATGAATCCTGCAACCATGGAAATCATAGCATAGAGCGGCCCGCCGTGATTGCGAATGAAAGGAATCAGTCCTGTACTGAGGATCTGCAGTCCGGCGCCCAGTGCGATTACCCGGTTATATTCTGCGCCCAGTGAGAGCAGCTGTCCTTCTGCGCCCAGAAGACGCAGGATGGGAGTATTAAAACCCAAAGTAAGTACGGTCAGGATCACGCTGCAGATGATCAGCATCCACAGGGTGACTGCTGTGAAATCTCTGGCGCGTTTTTCTTTTTTCTCAGCCATACTGATAGAATAGTAGACGGCTCCTCCTATGCCGATCCCGGTGCCTGCAGCCTGAAGAACGGCAGAGACAGGATAAGCTACATTTATGGCGGAAAGTCCGATATCTCCCACGCTGTGTCCCACAAAAAAGCCGTCCACGATCGCATAGATCCCGGATAATGCAAAGGACAGGACAGATGGGATTACGTATTTAAAAAAAGTTCTCATTTCGCTCATAGCTTCTGTTTCTCACTTTCTATTCTTTGTTTCAGTTCTTTTTCAAACAGCAGATTGAACAGCTCCATTGTTTCGATGGTCTGCTCCATGCGGTCATTGCCGATTTTTCTGGAAATTCGTTTTTCGGCCTCCAGTAAAGGCCCGATGATTTCTTCTGTATACTTCTTTCCCTTTTCCGTCAGAAATACAAATTTTTCCCGTTTGTCATGCCGACTGGGTTCAAGAATGATCAGACCTCTGTTTTTCAGGTCACGAATTACGGTGTTGACGGTAGCTTTTACAAGGCCGACCTCTTCTGTAATCTGTCTTTGAGTCAGATCAGTTCTGGCTTTCAGAGAGTAGAGCACCATAAGTTCCGGATAGCCGATTCCACATCGGGCAGCCCACCGGGTATATAGAACTGTTCCTTTCGCCCATGCGGAGTATAGTTGACAGATATTGAATAATTCAGACATATCACACCCTCCAAATAGTATTTGTAAATACTAAATAAGTATTTGCAAATACTATTATAGAGGAGGAAAATCAAACTGTCAAGAATAATATAAGCAGAAAAATACCGGCAGATCATGTGACCTGCCGGCAGCCGGTTTATTCCGTTCCTTTGTTGAACCCTTTCCGCTCCTTTGCCTTATCGATCAGCTCTTTTGCTTCTTCGAATGCTTCGGGGAGGTATTCTTCTGTCCATTCCTTCCCGGTCTTTTCCTTTTTCTTGATCTCTTCCCAGCTCTCTTTTGTTCCGTCAGTGCCCGGGCCGTCCGAATCGCCGAAGACGTGCGGGTGGCGGCGGATCATTTTGTCGATAATGGACTGGATCACGTCATCCATGGTGAAGAGACCTTCCTCCTCCGCAATCCGGGCGTGGAGCACTACCTGCATGAGCAGGTCGCCCAGCTCTTCTTTCAGATTGTCGGCGTCTCCGGTCTGATCCAGTATGTTGATCCCGCAGATTACCTCGGCTGCTTCCTCGATACACGTCTTTTTCAGGCTCATATGGGTCTGCGCACGATCCCACGGGCATCCGTCCGGAGCCCGCAGACGTGCAATGACTTCTTCGAATTCCTCAAATTTTGTCATTTTCTGAATCTCCTATGCTTCGTAATCACTATTTGCTCACACACTATTTTTATCTTACTATGTTTGAAAGAGAGGTGCAAGGCAGAGGACATGAAAAAGAAAAGATCCCGTAAATCCATCAGGATGAACGGGATCTTTTCTCAAGGAATGTAGTTACTCTTCTGTGTAATTCACACCTGTCTCTTTATCAAAGAAGTGCATCTTTGACGGCATAAATACGAAGTTGATTCTGTCGCCGATCTGGCTGATCTCATATTTGGATACACGGGCTACGGCCTGAGTGCCGCCGAAGTTGAAATACAGGTTGTTCTCATTACCCATAACTTCTGTGTCCGTAATGACTGCATGCTGGGCGTTGTCTTTATTGAGCTCCATGTTCTGTGCATCCATCTTGATATCCTCGCCGCGGATGCCGAGTATCATTTCGCCCTGGCGTCCGTTCAGTTTCTTCATCATACCGTCAGAAAGTGTCATAGTGCTGCCGTCAGCAAATTTTACGGTATCTTTGTCAACTGTCACGTCGAAGAAGTTCATCTGCGGAGATCCGATGAATCCGGCTACGAACTGGTTTACCGGATGATCGTAGAGCTCCATCGGTTTGCCGACCTGCTGGATCACGCCGTCCTTCATGATGACGATACGGTCAGCCATTGTCATAGCCTCTACCTGATCATGTGTTACATAGATCGTAGTAGCGCCGATCTGTCTGTGGAGCTTGCTGATCTCTGTCCTCATGCTGACACGGAGTTTCGCATCAAGGTTTGAGAGTGGCTCATCCATAAGGAACACTTTAGAGTTCTTTACAATTGCACGTCCGAGCGCAACCCTCTGGCGCTGGCCGCCGGAGAGGTTTTTCGGTTTACGGTAGCGGTATTCTTCAAGACCGAGGATTTTGATCGCCCAGTCTACTTTCTGTTTGATCTGGTCTGCCGGCATTTTCATGTTCTTCAGGCCGTAACCGATGTTTTTCTCAACGGTCATATGAGGATAGAGGGCGTAGTTCTGGAATACCATTGAAATGCCTCTGTCTCTCGGAGCCACATCATTTACTTTTTTGCCGTCGATATAGAGCTCCCCGCCTGTGATCTCCTCAAATCCGGCGATCATACGGAGAGTTGTCGATTTTCCGCAGCCGGACGGGCCGACAAATGCGATGAATTCTTTTTCCTCCACATTAAGAGTGAAGTTGTCTACTGTATTCTTATTTGATCCGGGATACATTTTACATACATTTTTAAATTCTATAAAACTCATTTCCTTATCCTTCCTTTGAACCTGTTGATGTAACACCTTCTACGATCTGTTTTGAGAACAGGGAGTAGATGATGATGACTGGTATTGTGATCAGGGTAATAACTGCAAGCGTCTGTCCCATTGTTGTATTCTCATTGGATGTAATAGAGTTCAAACCGATCTGAGCGGTCAGCAGGTCGCTTGATGTAAATACCAGTGACGGCCAGAGGTAATCGTTCCATACATTCAGGAAAGTAAATACGCTGACGGTTGCCACAACTGTTTTGGACATCGGCAGAACCATGGTGAAGAAATATTTCACAGGTCCGCAGTAGTCGAGCTGCGCTGCCTCGTATACATCATCCGGCAGACTGACAAATACCTGCCGGAACAGGAAAATGTTGAACGGGTTTACAATCAAAGGCAGGATATAACCGATGATCGTGTTCAGTAGACCGGCTTTCGCGATGATCAGGAAGTGGATCGTGATGACCGTCTCTGTCGGTACGATCAGGAGCATGATGATGATCATGAGCCACTGATCGCGGAACGGGAAATTGATCTTGGCAAGAGCATATCCGGCAAGGCCGTTTACGATAATGCTCAGGACGATCAGGATTGCCGCGTACAAAAGTGTGTTGCCCATATATCTCAGGAAACTTGTATCTGTAATAATGGAAACATAGTTGTCAAAGAAGTTTCCGTTTAGTGCCGGCGGGATAAAGGCCGCGACTGAATTCATATCCGCCGTGATCGCCGCATCCGGCTTAAAGGAGTTTGCAAGCATCCAGATGACCGGGAACAGGAAGAAGATCGAGAGCACCAGCAGGACAGCTACAAGGATCCAGTTAATTCGCTTTTGCTTTTTTGTTACCATGTTTTCTCTCCTCCTTGTCCTTAGTCAATACATTCTGAATAATCGTCAGGATTACAACGAATACGGTAAATACGATAGCCATAGTGGACGCGAGTCCCATCTCCCAGTTGACTGTACCTGTCTCGTAAATATCGTATACGATCGTGTAGGTTGAGTGATCCGGGCCGCCTCCGGTCATTACCATTGGCTGTACCAGCATTCGGAATGCGCCGATCGTAACTGTGATAAATACGAAGATACACAGCGGCTTCAGTTCCGGAAGCGTGATATCTCTGAATTTCTGCCATCCGCTGGCATGATCCATCTCTGCCGCCTCATAGAGTGCGGGATTGATGTTCTGCAGACCTCCCAGGAAGATGATCATCTGGTAGCCGACACCCTGCCATACGCTCATGATCGCGATGGAGGGAAGCGCCTGATTGGCACTGTGGATAAACGGCTGCGGGTCGATACCGAAGTTCCCGAGCAGCGTATTTAAAATACCTTCCGGGCTGTAGATCTGCATCCACAGTGTGGATACAACAGCCAGAGACATAACTACAGGTACGAAAAACGCTACTTTAAAATATTTCTTGCAGTGCGCCGCTTTATTGATCGCCAGGGCGAGCAGAAGAGCGCCGCCGCACTGAAGCGGTACGATTATGATAACGAATTTTACGGTGTTTAAAAATGACTGTACAAAAAGGTCGTCTTTAAAAATATTTATGTAGTTTTCCAGTCCCACAAAATGCGTCAGCTCAGGATTCAGTGCGAAGTAATCGGTAAAACTGAATCCGAATGTAAGCAGCATCGGCAGGAATAAAAACAGTGTCAGCAGTACAAGTGCAGGCCCGAAAAACGCCATTCCTAAGATTGAATTCTTTTTCTTCATATTTTATTCCCTCGTATAACGTTCCAATTTCTGATCTATTCGTTCCACAGCTTTGTCAAGCTCCTGATCCACATCTTTTCCACTTAAGGCAACGCTTTCCAGAACCTCCTGGAAACTAGTGCTCACCTGCGGATATACCGGAGTCTTCGGACGGGGATGCCCATAATTACTCAGCTGATTATAAAGAGCGCTGTAGTTCTCGTCTGTCTGGAAAACGTCGATATTTTCAAATGCTTCATATGTAGACGGGAAGTTCTTTGTCATATCCCAGATGCGGATGCCGCTATCCACGCCGCTCATCCATTTGACAAGCTCTGTGGCGCCTTCGATATCCTTTGTTTCAGAGGATGCGGCAAATGCCCATGAGCCGGTCGGCGTATATGTTCCGCCATCCCAGTTATCGCTGACGATATAAGGAGCGACTCCGAGATTGATATCGGGATAGCTTGTATATATTGTGTTGACTTCCCATGCTCCGTCGAATTTGAAAGCAGCCCGTCCGCTCTCAAAGAGATTATCAATAGGAGCCTGAGACATATAGCCGTTTTCCACGATAGTCCGGAAATACTCCATAGCTGCTTTTGTCTGGTCTGAATTGAAATAACCGTCCACAGTCAGCCCGTCATCGCTTACAAGCTCGCCGCCGCCGGACCATACAAACGGAGCGTAGTAGTAGATACTTGTCTCGCCCACCGGGAATGTCATGTCAAGCGGGTAACCGCCTTTCTCATCCATGAGCGGTTTAAGTTCCTCGAGAATATCAAGAAATTCCGACCATGTCCACGGATGGTCTGCATCCGGGATCTCGATTCCGGCTTCCTCGATGATGTCTTTATTATAGTAGAATCCCACGCTGGACTCCATGACACCGAGGGCGTAAAGATCGTCGTTTACCGTTCCCTGCTCGATGATCGAGGGAAGATATTCGCTTTCTTCTTCCTCTGTCAGGTCAGCCAGAGGCTGGATGATACCGTTGGCTGCGTATGCAGAGATGTTCGGTCCGTCTACTGTAAGGACGTCCGGCAGTCCGCCTGCCATGACGGAAGCATTTACTTTATCAGAGTAACCGCCGCCGCTGTCATTTCTCGGTACGAACTCAATGTCTGCAAAATACTGTCCGTCATAAGCCTCGTTAAAAGTTTCTACCGATTCTTTGTAAGCCTGGCCCTCCTCAGTGTCCTCGATTGAGTGAACCCATATGGAGAGGTACTCTTCGCCCTCGTCATATCCTGCGATATCTCCCGGCTCGGGATCTTTCTGATGACAGCCGGATAGACAGGCCGCAGCGAAGAGTGTAACCGTCAGGTACAGCAATCGTTTTCTCATTCCATCTCCTCCTTTTTATTGATGAATCTATAATGAAACCGTTACGTTACCGGTTAAGTAACCGGTTACTTGTTGATTTTTTAATTCATATTCTGATATACTGTAATCAATCAGAGGTAGAACGGTTACCTGAGAAACCATAGTTCTATCCATAATATGTGAGGCGTAACAATATGAAAACAAAGAAAGTAACATTTGCAGATATTGCAAAGTATACCGGATTTTCCAAAACAACGATCTCCAGATATTTTAACGATCCGGATTCGCTGACTCTGGAGAACCAGCAGAAGATTGCCGACGCGCTGGATGCACTTGATTACAAGGAAAATAAGGTGGGAAGGATCCTTGCCAGCGGAAGGACAGAGTTTATAGGACTTATTATACCGAACCTTTATATGCACTACTATTCAGAGATGCTGAGCCAGATCCTTGCTACATATGAAACTTACGGATATAAATTCCTTGTTTTTGCGGGAAATGAGAAGGCGGATATTGAGAGAAAATATATTGAAGAACTGATGGCTTACAATATAGAAGGAATGATCGTATTAAGTCCGACGATTCCTTCTGAGGAGCTTGCATCTTATAATGTACCGGTGGTAGGGATTGAGAGAGAAGACAGGTATATCTCCAGTGTCAACACAGACAATTATATGGGCGGCGTGCAGGCGGCCAGTCTGCTGAGAAATAGTGACTGCGATATCCTGATCCATGTAAACGGCAATATTCCGGACACATCTCCGGCTTCAGGGCGTATCAAAGGATTTGTAGATGTCTGCGAGGAATACAATGTTCCATATGAGCTGATCCTGACACATCTAGGAAACACATTTGAAAAAAACAGAAGTAAAATAGAAGAAATTGTGGCGCTTCTGGAGAAAAAGTATCCGGACAAGAAGAAAGGAATTTTTATGCCCAATGATACCCATGCAAATGTATTGCTGAATTACCTGTTCCAGAAATATGGAAAGCTTCCGGAAACATATCAGATTATTGGTTTTGATAATTCTCCGATTTCCAGAGAAGCTGTTATTCCGACGAGTACAGTGGGACAGCAGATTTCTCTGATCGCAAATGAAGCAATGAAAATACTGTCGGACCAGATGGAGGAACGGAAAAAAAGAAGACCAGCCCCCTTAAAGGAGCCGGTACATAAGATCATTCCACCGATTCTGATCCGCAGGGAAACTACGGCGTAAGCGAAGCTCCCGGAGTAATCCGGTTCAGTTTAATATATTTAAAAAATACAAAGAAAATATGCAAAAAGGAGAACAGACGCATGAGCCAGATTTTACGTGATGCAAGAAAATATGAAGAGACGAGAGAAAGACAGATAAAGGATGAGCCGAGGCCGGCGTTTCATCTGTCAACCCGGGTGGGATGGCTGAATGATCCCAACGGATTCTCGTATTATAATGGAGAGTACCATCTGTTTTACCAGTATCATCCTTATAATTCCCACTGGGGACCGATGCACTGGGGACACGCGGTGAGCAGCGACCTGCTTCACTGGAAATATCTGCCGGCAGCACTCGCTCCGGATACGGACTACGACAGGGACGGCTGCTTTTCGGGCAGCGCTGTCAGCCTGGATGACGGCAGGCAGATGCTGATGTATACCGGGGTAGTCAAGGAGACCCAGCCGGACGGAAGTACAAGAGAAGTGCAGAGACAGTGCATTGCCATAGGCGACGGGACAGATTATGTGAAATATCCAGGGAATCCGGTCCTTGATGAAAATGATCTCCCCGAAGGAGGAAGCCGGTTCGATTTCCGTGATCCGAAGATCTGGCGGGCGCCGGACGGAACATTCCGCTGTGTGGCAGGAAACTGTACGCCGGACAAAGATGGAAGGATCCTTCTTTTCAGCAGTGAGGACGGTCTGAAGTGGAAGTTTGAAAAAACACTGATCAGCAATAACGGACGTTTCGGACGGATGTGGGAATGTCCGGATTTCTTTGAACTGGATGGTAAACAGGTCCTTCTTGTAAGCCCGCAGGATATGCTTCCGCAGGGGTTTGAATACCATAATGGAAATGGAACCGTATGCATTATAGGAAATTACGATAACGAGACAGATACATTTATTGAAGAGAAGAATCAGGCGATCGATTACGGAATCGACTTCTATGCTCCGCAGACCGTGGTGGCGCCGGACGGACGGCGGATCATGATCGGCTGGATGCAGAACTGGGATACGTGCAATCTGCATTCCCCGGAGCGTCCATGGTTCGGGCAGATGAGCCTGCCAAGAGAACTTTCCGTGAAAAACGGACGCCTGATCCAGAAACCGGTCCGTGAACTTGAACAGATGCGGACGAATAAGGTGAGTTACGAAAATGTGGAGGTGTCTGATGTGATCCGGCTTGATGGAATGAAAGGCCGCCGGATCGATATGGAACTGACGCTGCGCCCGGCAGAAGGAGAAGAGCTGTACCGAAAGTTTGCCGTACGTTTTGCCCAGAACGATACATGCCACACGGCTGTCAGCTTCCGGCCCCACGAATCCATCCTGAAAGTTGACCGGAAGTTTTCGGGCTCCAGAAGAGCGATCATTCATCAGCGCAGAAGTCTGGTCAACAGCGAAAACGGCAGGATTACAATGCGCATCATACTGGATAATTTCAGCGTTGAGATATTTGTAAACAACGGAGAGCATGTGCTTTCGGCGACATTGTATACGGATTTATCCGCAGACGGAATTTTGTTCTACGCAGACGGAAAAGCAGTGATCGATGTTGTAAAATATGATCTTGATTTCGAGGCATAATAGTACAGATTTATAGTATAGAATGGTTTTTTACAGAGCAGAGTATCTATGAGAGGTATTCTGCTCTTTTATTAACAATTTTTTAACAATGATTTCGAAAAATATTGCCGAAAACTGCCCGTTCCGTTATAATTTAACCGTTAGTTTAATTATGAAAGGATGAGAAATTATGGAAAAGACAAACAAAAAAAGCCTCAGCGTTCTGATCGGCGCAGCCTTTCTGATGGCAACTTCCGCCATCGGACCAGGATTCCTCACCCAGACGGGTCAATTTACCGGGAGCCTGAAAGCGAGCTTCGGATTCGTTATTTTGATATCTGTCATTTTATCAGCCATTGTCCAGCTCAATGTATGGCGCGTGCTCTGTGTGTCCGGCATGAGAGGACAGGACGTGGCAAACAAGGTTCTTCCCGGACTTGGCTATGTGGTAGCGTTTCTGGTTGTCGCAGGCGGACTTGTATTTAATATCGGTAACGTAGGCGGAGGCGCCCTCGGCTTTAACACGCTGCTGGGCATACCGGAGAAAGTCGGCTGCTTTATCGCAGGCGGCGTAGCGATCGTCATCTTCCTGATGAAGAACGCGCTGAATGCGATGGATACACTGACAAAGATCCTCGGCGGCATCATGATCGTCGTGATCTTCGTTGTGATCGTGATCGTTCAGCCGCCGTTTGGGATGGCGCTGAAAGAGACCGTCATGCCGACAGCTCCGATGGACGAGCTTGGAACCGCGATCCTGACGCTTCTCGGCGGAACAGTAGGCGGATATATCACATTTTCAGGCGCCCATCGTCTGATCGACGCAGGTATCACGAAGAAAGAGAATCTCAAAGAGATCAACAAGAGTTCTGTTATGGGAATCGGCATCGCCACGATCGTGCGCGTGTTCCTGTTCCTTGCGATCCTCGGCGTTGTAGTTGCGACAGCCACATCACCGGCGCATACGCTTGATCCGGACAATCCGGCGGCAGACGCGTTCCGCATCGGCGCAGGAGAGATCGGCTACCGTTTCTTCGGACTGGTACTGCTCTGTGCGGCAATCACATCGATCGTGGGATGCGCTTATACTTCCGTGTCTTTCTTAAAGACATTCCACAAGAGTATTGAGAAATATGAGAATGTGTTTATTATTTTATTTATCGCATTGAGTACAGTTGTTATGGCAGTTCTCGGACAGCCGGCAGTCCTGCTCGTCCTTGCTGGAGCGGTGAACGGCCTGATCCTGCCGATCACACTGGGCGTATGCCTGATCGCCTCCAAGAAGAAATCCATCATGGGCGAGGACTACAAGCACCCGACATGGCTTCTGATCTGCGGTATCGTGGTCGTGATCGTATCCGCATACCTCGGGATCAGGACGTTCGGAACGAATTTAAGCCAGCTTCTCTGATTATGTAAAGGAGATTGAAATGAACGAAATCAAAATCTGTACTGCCGGGGATTCCTCTCTCCTGATCGAATTCGGTCAGGAGATTTCCCCGGAGATCAACGCGCAGATCACGGCGCTGGTGCGCATGATCAAGGCACAGCATATTGAGGGAGTCACTGACATGATCCCCGCTTTCGCATCTCTGCTTATCAATTATGATCCCAGAGTGGTAAGCTATGCCGGCCTACGCGCGCGTATGGAGAAGCTTCTGAAGCTGGAGATCAGCGGGGAAGCTTCGGAATCAAGAATCTTTGAAATCCCGGTCTGCTACGGCGGGGAATACGGTCCGGATCTTCAGAATATCGCGGATCATGCGGGACTGACTCCGGAAGAAGTGATTCAGATCCACAGCGGAAAAGATTATCTGATCTATATGCTTGGATTCCTTCCCGGTTTTTCCTATCTGGGAGGACTGGACGAGAGGATACACACCCCAAGACTTGCCAATCCGAGGATACGTATCCCGGCGGGAAGCGTGGGAATCGGAGGCTCCCAGACCGGCATTTATCCGCTGGATTCTCCCGGAGGATGGCAGCTTCTCGGCATGACGCCGGTAAAGACTTATGATCCGGGGAGAGAGGTGCCGATCCTTTTTGAAGCAGGAGACTATATCCGGTTTGTCCCTGTGACAGAAGAGGAGTATCTGGAAATAAAGAAACAGGTGGATGAAGGCACATATCAGTGTGTGATCCATCAGAAAGGAGTGTAATCTATGGGCTTTCGTGTTTTAAAAGGCGGGATGCTGACAACAGTGCAGGATCTTGGAAGAACCGGCTATCAGAGTCAGGGGTTCAGTGTTTCCGGCGTCATGGATGTCCGCTCCTTTAAGATTGCCAATCTGCTTCTGGACAACCCGGAGAATGAGGCGGTGCTGGAATTTACCCTGATGGGACCCAGTCTGGAATTTACCTCAGAGACGATCATCGCCATCACCGGCGGGGATTTCCAGCCCCGTGTGAACAAGAAACCTGTGAAGATGTACACTGCCCTATATATGCATAAAGGAGATATCCTGGAATTTGCGGGGTGCCGTACAGGAAGCCGGGGATATATTGCATTTTCCAGTTATCTTGATATACCGGTAGTCATGGGCAGCCGTTCAACGAATATTAAATGCGGGATCGGAGGCTTCAAAGGACGCAGACTGAAAGACGGGGACTATATCGGCTTCCGTATCAAGAGAAGATATCTTCCGTACTTCCTCTCAAGAAGTCTGGATCTGGATGAGTTTGACTACGACGAAGTGACTCTTCGTGTTGTGATGGGACCGCAGGAGGATGTGTTTACCAATGCGGGCAGAGAGACGTTCCTGAATTCAGAATACACCGTGACTAACGAGTTTGACCGGATGGGATGCAGGCTTGAAGGTCCGTTTATCGCATATAAGACAACGGCGGATATTATATCAGACGGTATTGCGTTTGGCTCCGTGCAGGTACCGAGCCACGGGAAGCCTATCGTGCTCCTTTCCGACCGCCAGACAACCGGCGGATATGCAAAGATAGCAACTGTGATCTCGGTGGATATTCCGAAGCTTGCACAGTGTAAGACAGATAACAAAGTGCGCTTTAAAGCCGTGACAGTCGAAGAAGCCCAGCAGCTTCTGCTCGACGAAGTGGCCGGACTCAATGAACTGCGCAGGCAGATCTATCAGCCATGCAGGGAAGTGCTTGAGTGCCGTCTGGTAGCAAAGCGCCTCAGCAAACTGTTTCAGTAAATGAGAAAAAGATAGGAGTAACCGATATGGATTTGGAAAAGATCGAAAAACTGGTAAATATTATTGAAAAGTCTTCCATGCTGGAGTTCAGCATTCAGGAGGGTGATACAAAGATCAAGATGAGCCGCAGAGGCAGTGCAGGGACGCCGGGAGAACCGCTTACCGTTGTGAAGACAGAGGCTCCGGCTGAAGAGACCGTAGATGAGAATTATATTGTCTCCCCGATTGTGGGCACATTTTATTCTGCTCCGTCTCCGGATGCTGAGGCGTTTGTCAAGGTCGGCGATGTGGTGAAAGCAGGACAGACAGTGTGTATCCTTGAGGCCATGAAACTGATGAATGAGATCGAGAGTGATTATGACTGCGAGATCGAGGCGGTTCTCGTCAGCAACGAACAGAAAGTAGAGTACGGGCAGCCGCTCTTCAAGGTAAAGAAGCTGTCGGACTAAGGAGGAGTGCTGATGTTTCAGAAAATATTGATCGCAAACCGCGGGGAGATCGCCGTCAGGATCATCCGTGCCTGCCGGAATATGGGAATCCGCAGCGTGGCGGTTTATTCAAAGGAAGATAAGGACAGTCTTCACGTACAGCTGGCTGATCAGAGGATCTGTATCGGCGAGGGGCCGGCAAAGAACAGTTACCTCAATATGGAGCGTATTGTGACGGCGGCTCTTAATATGGGCGCCGATGCGATCCATCCGGGATTCGGCTTCCTGTCGGAGAACGCAGATTTTGTCCGGCTCTGTGAGAAGAACGGGCTGACGTTTATCGGACCGAAAGCAGACGTGATCGACAGCATGGGAAATAAGTCCCACGCGCGTAAAACCATGATGGAAGCGGGCGTTCCGGTGGTGCCGGGGACAAAAGAACCGGTGTATGATGCAGAAACAGGTATCAAGCTGGCAGAAGAGATCGGATATCCGGTCATGATCAAAGCATCATCAGGCGGCGGCGGAAAGGGAATGCGTGTGGCAAAATCCTCCGATGAGTTTGAATTCCAGTTTAATATGGCTCAGAGAGAGTCCGCTAATGCATTCGGCGACGACACGATGTACATTGAGAAATTCATCGAGAATCCCCGTCATGTGGAGATTCAGGTTATGGGAGATAAATTCGGCAATGTGGTGGCTCTCGGCGAACGTGACTGCTCGGTGCAGAGAAACCATCAGAAGCTGATCGAGGAGTCTCCGTCTCCGGCAATTAATGATGTGATCAGAAATGCCATGAACCGTGATGCTGTTCTTGCGGCTAAGACGGTAAACTATACCAATGCGGGAACGATAGAGTTCATTCTTGACCCGAAGGGGACATACTATTTTATGGAAATGAATACCCGTATACAGGTGGAGCACGGCGTTACGGAGATGGTCACAGGCACAGATCTGATCATTGAGCAGATCAGGGTAGCTATGGGAGAACCTTTAAGCTTTAATCAGGAAGGTATCCGGCTTACCGGCCATGCGATCGAGTGTCGGATCAACGCGGAGATCCCGGAGAAGAACTTTATGCCAAGCCCCGGCGTGGTGAAGCACCTCCATCTTCCTGCCGGAAACGGCGTGCGGGTGGATACGGCGCTCTACACAGGCTACAGGATTCCTTCGGAGTATGACTCTATGATCGCCAAAGTTATCGTACATGCGCCGGACCGCAATGCCGCGATCCAGAAGATGCGCTCTGCACTGGATGAGATGGTGATCATGGGAGTAGAGACGAATCTGGACTTCCAGTACCAGATCATGCGCAATCCGGAGTTCTGCGCCGGAAATGCGGATACCGGATTTATTGAGCGGATGCTCAGACTGGACTAATCAAAGAAAGAAGTGTGAATAAATATGTATAAAGTTGATTTAAACAGTGATCTTGGAGAGAGCTTCGGACGCTATACGCTGGGAATGGATGAAAAGATCATTCCGCTGATCTCTTCGGCGAATATCGCATGCGGATTCCACGCGTCAGACCCTGTCGTGATGATGGAGTCTGTCAGCAGGACGAAAGCTGCAGGCATCCGTATCGGCGCTCATCCGGGCTTCCCGGATCTGATGGGATTCGGACGCAGAAATATGGCTGTTTCCCCGGCTGAGGCAAAGGCGTATACACTGTACCAGATCAGCGCTCTGGGCGGGATGTGCCAGGCTCAGGGGATGAAGCTGCAGCATGTGAAACCCCACGGGGCAATGTACAATATGGCGGCGAAAGACTATGATCTGTCCCTTGCCATCTGCGAAGCCATCAAGGAATATGATCCGGAGCTGATCGTGATGGGACTTTCGGGAAGCGAGACGATCCGTGCGGCAAAAGACTGCGGCTTAAAGACAGCCAGCGAAGTATTCGCAGACCGCGGTTATGAGGAGGACGGCAACCTGGTAAACCGCAGGAAAGAGGGCGCGTTTATCCGCGATGAAGAGGAAGCGATAGCCAGAGTGATCCGCATGGTGAAAGAAGGAAAAGTTACCGCCGTTACAGGAAAGGATATTGAGATCCAGGCAGATTCCGTATGTGTGCACGGAGATGGAGAGAAAGCTCTTCTCTTTGTGGAGAAGATCCGCGGCGCTCTCAAAGAAGAGGGAATAGAGATTGCACCGCTTGCCAAGGTCTGCCGGTAAAATTTTCTGTTAGAAGAATAAGCATTGAATAAGAAGTGGCATTGGTCGAATCTTCGACCACTGCCGATTCTTTTTCTTTTGGAAAGTTATGGAAGTGTAGTAAGAAGTGTTTGTCGCTGTGTAGAGGAACCCCGGTTTATATTTCAGATAGAGAATACATATTCCGGGGATGTCCGATTTGACGATAACGGGCTCCCGCTGTCGGATCGTGAGGGGCATGGGTACGGTGTGCGTTCAGTGGCAGCGTTTTGCAGGAAAGTTCATGCATTTGTGATGATAAGGAAAAAGACATCGGTATGATAAGAAAGAGTGCTGTTGAAGCTTTCAAACGGCACAACGGTAGAAACAAACGCTACATTATCGAACCTTTTGGAAATGCTGAAAGAATACGGCTGTTTTTATCTCCCGCACAGGGCCTATATCGTGAACCTCGATTATATATACGGCCTGGCTACCAGGGAGATTACCATGGCTGATGGAGAAAGAGTACCTGTTTCCAGAGGCAGATATAAAGATATCAAAACAGTGTATCTTGATTATATGGCAGGAAAATATTTTAAGTGATATCCCGGGAGGATGACAGACATGGGTAAAAAAGACGAAAAGACAAATGTTATGCGTATATTAGAACAGAAGAAAATCTCTTACCAGAGTTATAATTATCTGAGTACCGGAGCTATGAGCGGTGTGGAAGTGGCGCAGGCGCTGGGCGAGGATCCCCAAATTGTGTTCAAGACACTGGTCACAGTGGGAAAGTCAAAGGAACACTATGTGTTTGTAATTCCGGTGGAAAAGGAACTGAACTTAAAGAAAGCGGCAAAGAGTGTGGGGGAGAAAAGTATTGAGATGATCAAACAGAAAGAACTTCTGCCGCTGACCGGATATGTCCACGGCGGATGTTCGCCCATTGGCATGAAGAAGCAGTTTTCCACGACCATCGACAAGAGCGCGGAGAATCATGAGAAGATTATTTTCAGTGCGGGAAAGATCGGATATCAGGTGGAAGTGTCGCTGGAGGATCTGAGGAGAGTAATCCGTTTTCAGATGGCAGAAGTAACTGAGTAGTGGGAGTATACAGAAAACACAATACACAGGGAACCGGGATCATCAGAATCCCGGTTCTGTTTTTTGGGTGACACAGCTATGCGGATATGGTATATTTATCAAAGGGCATTTTCAGGACAGAGAGGAGAGTGAGTGACAATGCTTCGTTATACGTGCAAAAGGATACTGACAGGCATCCTCTCACTTTTCGTACTTGTAACCGTGACGTTTTTTCTTGTACGGCTTATCCCCGGCAGTCCGTTTCGGCAGGGCGGTGTATCAGAACAGGTAGTGGAGGCTATTGAGAAAGAATACGGATTGGATGAACCGCTCCTGATACAGTACCTTTCATATATAGGAAATCTGCTGCATGGAAACTTTGGAATTTCCTACCAGGATCCGGCGACCCGGGTGACGGATATCATTGGGAGGGCATGGCCGGTTACGGCTTCGATTGGCGTTACGGCGCTTGTCGTATCGGTTCTTCTTGGTACGGGATCCGGTATTTTGAAAGCTGTGTCGAAGAGAAATTGTGTAAAGGAGATGATTTCGGCTGTCGGGATGCTGGCAGCAGGGATTCCGAGTTTCGCGGCGGCGATCCTCCTTCTCCTGATATTCAGCGTGAAGCTGAAATGGCTGCCTGCTTCGGGACTCTTAAGCCCTGCCCACTATATACTTCCTGTGACGGCGCTTTCCCTTTATCCGGCTGCAATGATCGCCAGACTGACTGCAAACGCCCTTGACAGGGAACTGAAGAAAGATTACATATTGTTTGCCAGGGCAAAGGGGGTGGGAAGATGGAGGATTATTTTAACACATGCTCTGAAGAATGCGTATCTTCCCGTTCTTAATTATGTGGGTCCGGCTTCGGCTGCTCTGCTGACCGGAAGTTTTGTGATTGAGAGTATTTTCACGATTCCCGGTCTTGGCAGGGAGTTTGTGGGATCCATTACAAACCGTGATTATACGTTGATCCTTGGACTGACAATTTTTATGGGGGCTGTGGTCATTCTCGTCAACCTGCTCACCGACCTTTTGTGCGCGTGGCTGGATCCGCAGACACGCAGGGCATATCAGGAAGAAAAGATATAAGGAAGGAGTCTGCTATGCTGCAGCGGATACAACGACATTGGAAAAACTACATATGCGGCAGCCCAATGGCAATAGCGGGATGTGTGATACTGGGAATATGGATTTTCCTTTCAATCGCAGTGCCTCTGTTTGGCCCATGGTCTTTTTCCGAACAGAATGCCGAGATACGCAATCAGGGCGCTTCCATTCTCCATTGGTTCGGTACAGACCGGTTCGGCAGGGATCTGTTTACCCGTGTGTGGTACGGGGCAGGAATCAGTCTGGCTGTCGGTATCGCCAGCGCAGTGATAAACGGCGTCATCGGCGTACTCTACGGTGCAGCAGCAGGATATGCGGGCGGACGTACGGACATGATCCTTATGCGGGCGGCGGACATTATTTCCGCGATTCCATCCATGCTTTATGTGATCCTCATCACGCTTGTGCTTGGAGCAGGTACATTCAGTATCATATTAGGACTGTGTATTGCAGGATGGATCAGTATGGCTCGGATTGTCAGAGGAGAGATCATCAAACTGAAAGGGATGGAGTATACTTATGCGGCACGGATGGAAGGAATTTCTTCTTTCCGTATTCTGACGGTGCACCTGCTGCCGAATGTGGCGGGAACGATTGTTGTGAACATGATTTTTCTTGTGCCCCAGGCCATATTCACCGAGGCTTTTTTAAGTTTCCTGGGTGTGGGGATTGCCGCGCCGGCAGCCAGTCTGGGTACGATCATCCAGGAGGCGAGAAGCCAGATGACGCTTTATCCGTATCAGATGATATATCCGCTCCTTGTTCTCTGCGTGATGCTCCTTGCCCTGAACATGGTGGGAAATGCGGTGGAACAAAAGACAGCTGACAGGAGAGGAAGCAGATCAGTATGAGTGTGCTGGACGTAGAGAATTTGAGCGTGAGATATCTGACGGAAGATAACGCTTCGGACATCATAAATAATATCAGTCTTAAAGTAGAGGAAGGCGAGATCGTCGGTCTGGTGGGAGAATCAGGTTCGGGAAAGAGCACGGCGATGCGGGCCGTGATGGGGCTTCTCGGCGAGAATGCGTCCGTCAGTTCTGACAGGATTACAATCTGCGGACAAACGCCGGTTCCCGGCCAGAATGTGGCAATGATCTTTCAGGATTCTTTAAGCTGCCTGAACCCTTCCGTTAAGATCGGCAGGCAGCTTAAGGAGACGGTGCAGATCAGGAGAAAGTGCGGCAGGAAAGAAGCTTCAGCGCGTTCGAAAGAACTGCTGGATCTGGTGGGGATTCGCAATCCGTCTCTTAGGATGCGCCAGTACCCTTTTGAGCTTTCCGGAGGGATGCGCCAGAGAGTTGTACTTGCGATCGCCCTTGCATGCGAGCCTGAGCTTATCATAGCAGATGAACCCACAACAGCTCTTGATGCAGTTGTACAGGCACAGATTATTCTGCTTTTAAAGCGTGTGGTAAAAGAGACAAAGACCTCCTTGCTTCTGGTCAGTCATGATATGGGCGTGATAGCAGCTATGTGCAGCAGAGTTTATGTCATGCATCAGGGGAAGATAGTGGAGAACGGCACAGCAGAAGATATCTTTTATGCACCGGTTCAGGAATATACAAGGCGTCTGCTGAAAGATGCGCAGGGTGGCAGACCGAAACGCACGCGGGAGAAAAAAGAAGCCGGTCAGGAAAACCTGATTTTCAGGATGGAGCATGTGACAAAAAACTTTAGCGCAAACGAAGGAGTCAGGGATCTCTCTATGGAGATCCGGGAAAGCGAAGTGTTTGCCCTTGTAGGCGAAAGCGGAAGCGGTAAGACAACCACGGCCAGAATACTTGCCGGAATACAGATGGAAGATGAAGGAACTTTGTATTATCGGGGCAAGGTCCTTGACAGGAGACGAAGGATGGATTCGCTGGGGGGCAGAGTTCAGATGGTATTCCAGGATCCGTATACCGCTTTGAATCCCTGTCTTACCGTGCGTCAGATGCTGGAGGAGGCCCTTGGGGCGACTGCAGGAGGAAATGCGCAGAAGATTGAGGATATACTCAATCTGACCGGTCTTTCACAGGAGGACGCAGACCGATATCCCCGGGATTTTTCAGGCGGGCAGCGTCAGAGGATCGGGATTGCGCGGGCCCTGATCGTAGAACCGGAACTCCTTGTATGCGATGAAGCGCTGTCCTCCCTGGATGCATCTGCACGGGAGCGGATACTGGAACTGCTCCTGCGCATACAGAAAAGGATCGGTTTTGCCTGCCTTTTCATTTCCCATGATATACATGTGGTGAAAAGGATCAGTGATCGTGCGGGGGTCATGTACGAAGGACGTATAGTGGAGACAGGGGAGACGAAGAAAATCTGTTCGGATCCATGGCATCCCTATACGAAACAGCTTATGGAGGCTGTTCCGGAAGCAGATCCCATCAGATCCGCTAAGATAAAAGCTGTACCAGAGACGGACAGAGGGAAAGTGGCTGCTTCCGGCTGCCCTTTTGCCGGAAGATGCGGCTATGTGATGGAGTGCTGCACAGAGGAAGTACCGGAAAGCTACAGGTTTGGAGACAGGGAAGTGTCGTGTTTCCTGTATTCTGAAAAGCACAGCGGCAGGCGGGGGAAAGGATACAAGATGAGTTCACAGATATAAAAGAGGAGATATGACATGAAGAAAAGACTGACAGCATTAATTACTACTGTGGCGCTATTATGTACGGGAGGAATGACCGGATGTGTTACGGCGGACCCCTCGTCAGATGGAGCGGGCAGAGGAATCACGGTAGCGATCAGCAGCGATACGGGAACAATGGATCCGGCAGGATCCATCGCTTTGACGTATCTGGCTTACTCGGTGAGCGCTCTTGATGAACTGCTTACCTATGATGAGGATGGTGAGATCGAATACCGGGCAGCAGAGAGTTATGAAGTAAATAATGACTCAACTGTCTGGACTTTCCACTTAAGAGAGGATGCCCTCTGGTCGGACGGATCCCCGGTGACGTCCGCTGATTTTCTTAATACCATCACCCGCGCTCTTGACCCGGCCTCCGGCAGCGGATATGCAAATTACCTGTTCCCTATAGAAAATGCGGAAGATATCTATAATGGAGAAGCAGATATGAGTGCACTGGGCGTGGAGACGCCGGATGACTATACGCTGGTGTTTTATCTGACTGAGCCGTGTGTTTATTTCCTTGATCTTCTGCGTCTTCCCGTATATACGCCGTCCTGTTCGCAGTATGCTGATTCGGTGGACAGCGGATGGGATAAGGAGGCTGATACAAGCCTGGCAAACGGGCCGTTTTGTCTGGCCGAATATGTTCCGGATCAGTATTTTGTCCTTGAAAAAAACGAATATTACTGGAATGCGCAAGCCGTCAATCTGGATACGATCACTTATCGGTTCTTTGACGATACTCAGTCTATGGCAAATGCCTATGAGGCAGGGGAGGTGGATGTGGCTTCATCCCTTTCGTCTGCAGTCATGGAGGCTTATGAAGGATCCGAGGATCTCTTTGTGACGGATCAGATAGCCACACGGTATATCTATATGAATTTGAATGTAAAACCGCTTGACGATGTGAGGGTCAGGGAGGCGATCAATCTTGCTATAGACAGAGAAGACCTCTGCA
Source organism: Candidatus Mediterraneibacter surreyensis (assembly GCA_019118885.1). GTDB lineage: Bacteria > Bacillota > Clostridia > Lachnospirales > Lachnospiraceae > Mediterraneibacter > Mediterraneibacter surreyensis. The sequence goes on from DWYB01000026.1 coordinate 42,720, forward strand.
AGATCGTGGGAAGTGATACGGAACCAACCTATAATCTGGTGGCAAAATACATGAAAGACAAGTCCACGGGAGAGTATTTTGTCGATGAAGCGGAGCAGCCTTTCGAGGAGAATATACAGCGCGCTCAGGAGCTGTTGGCGCAGGCAGGATATCCCAACGGTGAAGGATTCCCGGAACTTACATACAACTATCCGACTCTGGAAATGGATTCCGATACAGCCCAGGTGATCCAGGAACAGCTGAAAGAGAACTTGAACATCACCGTCAATCTTGAAGCACAGGAACTTCAGGCAAATTATTCTACCCGCTACTCAGGAAATTTTGATCTGTGCAGGATGAACTGGACGGCGGATTTTGCCGATCCGTATACTTATCTGTCCATGCTGCTGTCCAACAGCACCTATAACTGCAGCGGTATTAATGATCCGAAATATGACGCTCTCGTAGAAAAGTCAAATTCAGAAGCGGATCCTGCAAAGCGTTCATCATTGCTCCATCAGGCTGAGCAGCTCGCAGTAGGCGAACAGTTCTACATTATTCCGCTGTATGCCATGAAGAGCGTAAATCTGGTGGATCCGGATATTACCGGTATCCGGCAGATACCGGCGAGCGGGGCGCTGGAATACCGGTATGCGGATATCAGTGGATAGAAGGTGATAGAATGATGGAACTGGTCATCGGAGGCAGCGGAAGCGGAAAATCTGCCTATGCAGAGAAATGCATCTGCAGGCTGCACAGTGAGTCCTGTACGGAAGCTGTGGGCAGGAACAGAGAAACTTCTCTTTACTATATAGCCGATATGATCCCCTACGGTCGGGAAACTGTGAAAAAGATAGAAGCTCATCGGAAAATGCGCTCAGGCAAAGGATTTGTAACGCTTGAGTGGTATGTGAATCTGCCGGGAAAACTTACTGACCCGGATGCGCCGGATCTGAAAGGATCCTGCGTTTTGCTGGAGTGCATTTCCAATCTTACAGCCAATGAAATGTATGAACCCGACGGCGCGGAAAACACAGGGAAAGATCCCGGGGAAACTATTATGGATGGTGTGCGTATGTTAAAGGACCGATGTGCCCATCTCGTGGTGGTGACCAACGATGTGTTCCGGGAGTCCGAGCCGGATACGGAAGAAATGTCAGCCTATAAGGAAAATCTGGGAAAGATCAATCGTGCTCTGGCAGAGATGGCGGATCGGGTGACAGAAGTGGTATACGGGGCGCCGGTCTGCATAAAAACAGGTTCAGATACAGCAGCTGGAACACGGGAACAGATAACAGGAATCCGTACAGCGACAGATGTAACGAAAGAGAGAGGAAAGTACAGAATGAAATTTATAACAGGCGGCGCATATCAGGGAAAACTTGATTATGCCAGGAAATTGTATCCGGACGCAGAATGGGCGGACGGAGCCAGATGCTCTCTTCAGGAGATTCTGTCCTGTAAAGCTGTGAACCACTTTCATCTTTTCGTAAGGAGGTGGATTCAGGAAGGCAGGACACATCAGGAGCTGACCAGAGAAATCCTTGAGAAAAACAAAGACCTTATCATCGTGTGTGATGACATCGGATGTGGCCTTGTGCCTGTGGATGCTTTTGAGAGAGAATACAGAGAAGCCGTCGGCCGTATCTGTACCGAATTTGTAAAGCATGCGGACGAAGTGTATCGCGTGACATGCGGTATTGGAGAGCGTATCAGTTAGTGAAGATTGGGAGGATCAGATCGTGTTGACCGGATTATATTGACAGCGAAAGGAGACTCATATGTTAAATGAATTGGAGCAGGTACTGCCTGCTGATATTGAAAAGAGAAGCTTTGAGATCATTACGGAAGAACTGGGGGACAAAGAACTGCTCCCGGGAACAGAGCCTGTTGTAAAGCGTTGTATCCATACAAGCGCGGATTTCGACTATGCAGATAATCTTGTGTTTTCTGACAATGTGGTAGAACGTGCATTAAACGCCCTTAGAAACGGCGCTTCCATAGTGACGGATACACAGATGGCGAAAGCCGGGATTAACAAGAAACGTCTGGCACAGTACGGGGGAGAAGTCCACTGCTTTATGTCTGACGAGGATGTGGCACAGGCGGCTAAGAAGAACGGTACGACCCGGGCAGCGGCATGTATGGACAAGGCGGCAGCCCTGTATCAGACCGGAGAGCAGGACAGAGGGCTGATCTTTGCCATCGGAAACGCACCCACTGCACTTGTACGTCTCTACGAACTGATCAATGAAGGAAAACTAAATCCTGAGCTGATCATCGGGGCGCCGGTTGGGTTTGTCAATGTGGTGCAATCGAAAGAATTGATCCTGACGCTGAAAGAAATTCCGTATATCGTTGCGAGAGGACGAAAAGGCGGGAGCAATATCGCAGCGTGCATCTGTAATTCGCTGCTGTATATGCTTTGATCCGGCTTTTTGCTGCGTATGTATGGTTTGTATGGTTTCACAAAAAGAATCGATAACGATAACAAGATAAAATAAAATTTTGGCTATTCTAAAATGACATTTTGGAATAGCCAAAATTTATTGACGTAGAGCAAAGAACTGGCTATACTAAATATATAATTTACTTTAGACAAATATTTTCTGGAAAAAGAGATAAAATATCTGTAAAGGAGGGTGAATGATGACATATATCAAAAGAGTGGCAGAAAAAACGTTTTCACAGATATCAAAAATGTTTCCGGTACTTTTGTTAACCGGACCGCGTCAGATCGGTAAGACTACTTTACTGCAGAAGCTGTCTGATGAAGAAGGCGATTCGGGAATAAACAGAAAATATGTAACTCTGGATGATCCTGATGCAAGATATCTGGCGAAGACAGACCCAGCCTTGTTTCTGCAGAGATATTCACCGCCAGTTCTGATTGACGAGATCCAATATGCGACAGAATTGCTCCCTTATATCAAAATGAGTGTGGATCGTTCAAGACAAAAAGGCGCTTTCTGGCTTACGGGTTCTCAGGTTTTCAGACTGATGAAAAATGTAAGTGAAAGTCTGGCTGGCCGGGTTGGAATTGTGAATCTTCTAGGACTTTCTGATGCTGAAATTTATCAGACTCCAAGCGAACCGTTCTCTACCGATCCGGATCGTCTGATGGAGCGTATGACAATTATAAAACCTCGCGGATTGAACGAAATATATGAAAGGATATTTAAAGGTTCCATGCCGGAACTTTATGCGAATGACAAGATTGACTGGGAAACCTATTACCGTTCTTATGTCGATACGTATCTTCGGCGTGATATCCGGGAGCTTGCACAAGTTGCCGATGAAATGCAGTTTTATAATTTCATGACTGTTGTGGCAGCTCATACATCGAAACCCGTTATATATGAGGAATTGGCAGGAGCTGCGGGAATATCGGCTCCAACTGCGAAAAAATGGCTGTCCATTCTTGTTTCATCCCACATTGTTGCTCTGGTTCAGCCCTATCACAACAATGTTTTAAAGAGAGTCGTAAAAATGCCGCTGCTTCATTTCCTGGATACGGGTCTGGCTGCATATCTTCTTAAATGGGGGAATCCGCAGGCGCTTGAAAAAGGGGCTATGTCAGGTGCGTTTTTTGAGAGTTATGTATTTTCGGAAATATATAAAAGTTATCTGAATGCAGGAAAACAACCGCCTTTATATTATTACAGAGATAAAGATCAAAAAGAGATCGATCTCCTAATTTATCAAAATGGAATATTATGTCCGGTTGAGATAAAAAAAGCAGCTTCCCCGGGAAAAACGGCGGTTAAGAATTTCCGCGTTTTAGAGCCTCTGAGCAGATCGGATACAGGAGAAAAATTTGAAGAGCTGGAGACCTTAAAAGTAGAGATCGGACCGGGAAGCGTAATATGTATGGCGAATGATATCCTGCCTGTAGACCGTAAAAACTGGTATGTGCCGGCATGGCTGATTTGAATGGAGCAGAAAAGATGGAAAGACCTTATTTCCCAATGTTTATAGACCTTACGGATAAAAAGATATTGGTTGCAGGGGGCGGAACGATCGCTCTGCGCCGTGTCAGGACGCTGCTTAAGTTTGGGACGGATATTCATGTAATCGCGCCGGAACTCTGTGAAGAACTGACACAGATGGAAGAAGAAGGGAAGATCACGGCAGAGCATAGAGAATACCGCACCGGGGATATCGACGACTCTCAGATCGTTCTGGCGACTACGGACGACCATGAGGTAAACCGAAAGATATGGGAAGAGTGCCGGGCTGCCGGTATCATAGTAAATGCAGCGGATGATAAAGAACTGTGCGATTTCTATTTCCCGTCAGTGGTGATGACGGATGATACTGTGATCGGGATTAACTGCGGGGGTATGAATCATGCAAAAGTAAAAGAGACGCGGATAAAAATAGAGAAGGCGGTCAGATAGATGGCTGAACTACTGCATAAATATAAATAAATGATTGCCAAAACTTTATATTTTGTTTATAATTAGTCCCATATTGTGTCTTGGGATACTTCTGACCCCGTTGTGGCAGCATGGTTTACGAGGCACAGAGAAAAAGATGCCGGATATTCCGGTATCGTACACAGAAAGGACTATATGGAATGGGAGATACTTTACAGATTCTGACTGCCATGATCATCTATATGGCGGCGGTTATCATTATTGGTATTACATTTGCAAGAAAAGCGAATGCCAGTTCAGACGCTTATTTCCTCGGAGGGAGAAGTCTCGGCCCGTGGGTGACGGCTATGAGCGCGGAGGCGTCGGACATGTCCGGATGGCTCCTCATGGGTCTGCCGGGTGTGGCGTACTGGTGCGGTATTGCAGACGCGGCATGGACAGCTATCGGTCTGGCAGCAGGTACATACATCAACTGGCTGATCGTATCCAAGCGTCTGCGCCGTTACAGTGAGAAAGCAGGAAATGCGATCACACTGCCGGAATATTTTTCCAACCGTTTTCATGAGAAAAAGAAAGTGATCATGACGATCGCGGCAGTGTTTATCCTGATCTTCTTTACCGTGTATGCGGCAAGCTGTCTTGTGACATGCGGCAAGCTTTTCTCTACATTATTCGGTATGCCGTACATTCCGATGATGATCGTGGGCGCGGTGTTCGTACTGATTTATACGATCATCGGGGGCTTCCTTGCGGAGAGCGCTTCGGATTTTATGCAGGCGATCGTTATGATAGTAGCGCTCGCTGTGATCGTTCTTGTAGGAACATACTCGGCAGGAGGCCTTGGCGCGGTGATTGACAATGTGAAAGACATCCCGGGATTTCTTGAATTCTTCGGCATGGCGACACCCCAGACTGTAGATGGTGTACAGCAGGCTGCAAACGGGGTTCCTCTGTTCGGTGAGGCTGCTCCTTACGGGATTATTTCTGTCGTATCCATGCTGGCATGGGGACTTGGATACTTCGGAGTTCCGCAGGTGCTTCTAAGATTTATGGCGATCCGTCATGAAGACGAGCTCACCCGCTCCCGCCGTATTGCGACGGTATGGGTGTTGATCTCACTTACGATCGCCGTATTTATCGGTGTAATGGGACGTGCGCTTTATCCGACGGCGCTGACCACCTCTTCAGATGCAGAGAATGTGTTTATTCTGCTGTCCACAAACCTGCTTCCGCCGCTGATTGCCGGTTTTGTGATGGCGGGAATCCTTGCGGCAACGATTAGTTCCTCGGATTCTTATCTGCTGATTGCGGCGTCCGCGTTTGCAAAGAACATCTATCAGGGCCTGTTTCGTAAGAAAGCGTCCGATAGGGAAGTGCTCAACATCTCAAGGCTGACACTGCTCCTGATTGCGGTTGTGGCAATCATTATCGCACTGGATGAAAATAGTGTTATCTTTACAATCGTAAGCTTTGCCTGGGCCGGATTCGGCGCTACGTTCGGGCCGCTGATGCTATTCAGCCTGTTCTGGAAGAGAACTACAAGAGCCGGTGCGATTGCCGGTATGCTTGGCGGCGCCGGAATGGTATTTGTCTGGAACCTGCTTGTACGTCCGCTGGGCGGTATCTGGGATATCTACGAACTGCTTCCGGCATTTATCTTTTCCTGCCTGTGCATCGTAGTGGTATCTCTGTTGTCACCGAAGCCGTCAGAGGAGATGGAGAGAGAATTTGAAGAAGTAAAAGCGATGGGAAGAAAATAAACAAGACCTGATACAGGGCAGCAGTTGCGGGAACTGCTGCCTTGTTTTTTTGTGCGATAAGACCGGCAAGCGGCTGCCGTGCTTGCATGAGCAGACATTTGCCTGGCAACGTACAGCGAACGGCTTTGCCGTGAGCTGCCCGAGGCATCGCGTCCGAAAATTATTTTGTAAAAGAGAGACTTCTGATATATTATAAAAAGTAAAGGAGGCTGACAGATATGGGAAATTACTTGGGAAAAGACATACCAAAGCTGGGATTCGGACTGATGCGGCTTCCCATGGACGGCGATGTGATAGATCTTGAGAAGACGAAAGAAATGACAGACTGTTTCCTGGAAGCAGGATTCCGATACTTTGACACAGCATACGGCTATAATGACGGAGAGTCGGAAAAGGCGGCAAAAGCCGCGCTGGTCGATCGTTACCCGAGGGAGAGTTTCCTGCTTGCCACGAAACTGCCTGCATGGGCGGGGGCAAAGAGCAGGGAAGAAGCACAGAGGATGTTCTATACTTCGCTGGAACGGACCGGAGCCGGATATTTTGACTTTTACCTGTTACATAATCTGGGCGAGGAGAGAACGCATTTCTTCGATGATTATGGAATATGGGATTTCCTGCAGGAGAAGAAAAAAGAGGGACTGATCCGTCATCTCGGCTTTTCCATGCACGACAAAGCCGAGGTGCTTGATCAGATACTGACAGAGCATCCGGAGATGGAGTTCGTTCAGCTGCAGATCAACTATGCGGACTGGGATGATCCGTCCGTGGAATCGAGAAAATGTTACGAAGTCGCACGGAAACACGGAAAGCCGGTCATCATTATGGAACCGGTCAAAGGCGGTACTCTGGCGAATCCTCCGAAAGAGGCGGCAGAGCTTTTTAAATCGGCAGATCCGGATGCCTCACCTTCTTCATGGGCAATACGTTTCGCGGCGTCTCTGGACGGGGTGATTACTGTGTTATCCGGCATGTCGGATATGCAGCAGATGGAAGACAATATTTCTTATATGAAAGATTTCAGACCGCTTTCTGGAGAAGAACAGAAAGTCATTGAAAAGGCAAGAGAAATCTTTAACTCCGTGCCGAAAGTTCCGTGTACTGCCTGTGCATACTGTATGAAAGGATGTCCGAAGCACATAGCAATCTACGGGACATTTCAGGCAGTGAATATTTATAACATGTATAATGACCTGCCGGGAGCAAAGCACAAATATGAATGGAACACTGCCGGCCACGGCTGGGGCAGGGCTTCAGAATGTATTCAGTGCGGAAAATGTGAACAGGTCTGTCCGCAGCATATCCATATCAGAGATGAGCTGAAACGGGCGGCAAAGATTCTGGGAAAATAGGAAACATATCAAAAATCCGGCGCCGCCTGCGGGCCGGAAGAGAAAGGAGAGGTTCTTGTGTCAGTGAAAGGTGCAGTGATGGTTCCCCATCCGCCGCTGATCGTACCGGAGATTGGGCACGGAGAGGAACGCAAGATACAGGCTACGATAGATTCCTATCATCGTGCCGCGCAGAAGATTGCGGAGTGGAGGCCGGATACAGTTGTTGTAATCTCACCTCATTCCGTGATGTATGCGGATTATTTTCACATTTCGCCGGGCAGCGGGGCAAAGGGAAACTTTGCCCGGTTCCGTGCGCCTCAGGTGAAATTTCAGGCGGATTATGACACGGAGTTCGTGGAAATGCTCTGCCGGGAGACAGAGGCAAGGGACATCCCTGCCGGGACATTGGGAGAACGGGATAAAAGTCTGGATCACGGAACAATGGTTCCTCTCTATTTTCTGGATCAGTATGATACAGATTATAAGCTGGTGCGCATTGGTCTGTCAGGACTGCCGCTGACGAAACATTACGAGTTGGGACAGTGTATCAAAAAGGCTGCAGAGCTGCTGGAGCGGGATGTGGTGGTCATCGGAAGCGGCGATCTGTCTCACAAGTTAAAGGAAGACGGACCATATGGATTTCAGAAAGAAGGATCAGAGTATGACGAGCGGATCATGGATGTGATGGGAAGGGCCGCGTTCGGAGAATTGTTTGACTTCTCAGAGAATTTCTGTGAGAAAGCAGCAGAGTGCGGTCACCGGTCGTTTACGATCATGGCAGGAGCCCTTGACGGTCTTGCGGTAAAGACAGAGAAACTGTCTCATGAGGGCACGTTCGGCGTCGGGTACGGTGTGTGTATTTACGAAGTGACGGGCAAAGATGCGGACCGGTTTTTTCTGGAAGAATACCGCCAAAGAGAAGAAGAAAAAGCAAGAAAGAGGAAAAACGCCGAGGATCCGTTTGTACGGCTGGCAAGAAAAACGATTGAGACATATGTGGAAACAGGCGAGAAAATCAGAGTACCGGAAGGACTGCCGGAGGAGATGTATTCCCGCCGGGCGGGAGTGTTCGTATCACTGAAAGAGGATGGCCGGCTCAGAGGATGTATCGGGACGATCGCGCCGGCCCGCGGCAGCATAGCAGAAGAGATCATAGAGAATGCCATCAGTGCAGCTACAAAAGATCCAAGATTCCATGCGGTAGAGCCGGAGGAACTTGAACGGCTTGTGTACAGTGTGGATGTACTGGGAGATACGGAGAAGATCAGTTCGCCGGAAGAACTGGATGTGAAGCGTTACGGGGTCATTGTGAGCAGAGGATACAGACGGGGACTTCTTCTGCCGAATCTTGAAGGCGTGGACACAGTGGAGGAACAGATCGAGATTGCAAGACAGAAGGCAGGGATTCCTGAAGATGCGGAGGATATCACTCTGGAGCGCTTTGAGGTGGTGAGACATTATTGAAGACAGAAATCAGCCGCAGCAATGGCGCGGAAAATACGAGTACGGCAGCCATCTGTCCGGTCTGCCCGCACCACTGCAGATTAACGGACGGACAGTATGGCAGATGCAAAGCGAGAAAGAATGACAAAGGAAAAATCATCTGCGATAATTACGGAAAAGTGACAGCTCTTGCGCTGGATCCGATTGAGAAAAAGCCGTTGAGGCATTTCTTCCCGGGAAGACTGATATTGTCTGTAGGAAGTTACGGCTGCAATCTGTCCTGTCCGTTCTGTCAGAATTATGAGATTTCCATGATAAGACCGGAAAATACCGGCTGGCGAATGATGCAGCCGGAGGAACTTGCAGATCTGGCGGAAGACTGCCGCGACAGAGGGAATATCGGCGTGGCGTTTACCTACAATGAGCCGCTGGCGGGATATGAGTTCGTCCGGGATACTGCCCGTCTTGTACATGAGCGCGGGATGAAAAACGTACTGGTCACCAACGGGACGGCGGAGATCCCTGTATTGGAAGAAATCCTGCCCTATATTGACGCCATGAACATTGATCTGAAAGGATTTACAGAGGAGTATTACCATAAACTGGGTGGCAGTCTTGAGACGGTGAAGATTTTTATCCGGCGTGCCGCGGAGCGATGTCATGTGGAACTGACGACCCTTATTGTGCCGGGAGAGAATGACTCTGTGGAGGAGATGGAGCAGGAGGCAGAATGGATCGCATCCGTGAGTCCCGAAATCGTGCTCCATGTGACAAGATTTTTCCCGAGATACCGGATGACGGACCGGAAGGCTACGGATGTGAAAGAAGTATACCGGCTTCGGGATGCGGCAGGAAAGTATCTGAAATATGTATATACGGGAAACTGCTGAATGAAGACACATCTAAACAAGCGCAGAAGAGTTTTTATCTTCTGCGCTTTGTCAGTGCATTGAGTATAACGGGTATTTCTCTTGATTCTGCATAAAGCCGGTACTCCGGTTCATGGATATCCTCAAGATAATGGGCGTCGGAACAGCAGATCACATTGCATTTTTCAAAATACGGATGCTCCCGCCTGACTCGGTGCAGATTTTTAAAATCATGGAATTCTGCACAGGAAAATGTACTTCCGGGCGGGACGAAACCTAAGTTGGAGATCAGGCTTGTGGAGGATTTATCTACATGGGCCGGATAGGCGATACCGTGACAGGAGCCCGCCAGAGAAAATACGTCATCAAAAGCGATAGATGTCGCATTAATGAGCAGATTGTCTACAGTACCGATTATTTCATCTTTCTTGTTCATGACCTGCTGTTTCCCGAAAATATCTTCCCGGTTTCGGATCGGCAGCAGTCTCTCATGCACAAGCGTGTCAAATACAAGGGCGTCTTCCAGTTCAGGAAACAGACAGATCACATGGACCTCTTCCTGCGTTGTAAGTTCCATGCCGGGGATTACAGTCACGCCGTACTTTTCCCCGTGGTACATGGCGGCAGGGCAGTTCCTGCAGGAATTGTGATCTGTGAGAGCGATCACATCAAGCCCTTTGACTGCCGCCATCCCGACGATGTTGGCAGGCGTCATGTCATCGTCCCCGCAGGGGGAGAGGCAGGAGTGGATATGCAGGTCATAATAGAGCGGGATCATGACACACCTGCTTCGTAGATTTCAAGGCCGATGTCAAATATGGGAAGTTTTGTTGAGAGTATGGCGATTCCTTCCTCTTCCGCCTTCGCCAGGGTTCCCTCGTCCATCCCGATGCCTTCCGCAAGGACGATGCAGGCCACATCTGCAAGAGCTGCCACAGCCAGAGTGTTCTTATTCCCCATAACAGTTACCCAGACGCTGTCGGAGGGAGCTTTTCCCATGGCGATGCTCAAGAGATCGCAGCAGAATACTTTTGATATTTCACGGTCCGGATTTCCTTTGACCAGGACTTTACATTCCGGCAGTTCCAGCAGGGTATTTAATTTCATATCTTTTCTTCTCCTTTTGTTCTTCTGAATTTTTTGATAATTGGTCAGACTCTGTCACGACCGGCGAAGATTGCCCGGTACACCAAACGAGGCAAGCTCCGTGGTCAGCTCCCTGATGTATTTGGAGAGCATCTCGTCCTCCTCCCCGGACAATGAGCTGCCCGCATTTTTTCCCTGGGTCAGTTCTTCAATCTTATGCGAGAGATCCGCGATGTTCGCGCGCAGGACATAGATACAGTCATTTGGAGTTGCCTCGCCACGGACAATGTCTTCCGCCAGTGTCTGGCAGGTGGGAGCTCCGCAGGAACCGCAGTCAAGGCCGGGAAATCTGGCAGTCAGATTCTCTACATCGCTCATCATCTTCAGACTTTCCTTAAATGTATTTCCAAGACGGAAGACCGGCTCATATTCTACGTTGTCCGCCCAGTACATATTCTGAATTTCAGGGTTATCTTCCAGATGGTTTTTGGACACAGGCTGATATTTTGTCAGACGTTTTGTCTTTGTCATAGCTATATATGCGTTCTCAACTGTGAGGGTACCGCCTACACAGCCGCCGTTGCAGGCATTTAGCTCAACAAAGGTAAGACCGTGCAGCTTCTCGTCTTCCAGTTCTTCAAGCACTCTTAAGATATTTACGATGCCGTCTGCCGCAAGGTAGCTGTCGGCGAGAAGTCCGCCTGCTTCTCCGCCTGCATTGCTCCAGCCGATACCGATGCGCCCGGAGTGGGAGAGAGGCTTAAGCTGGCTCTCGTCATGCTTCATGTGTGGGAGAAGAAGGGGATATACATCCTTGATCGCCACTACATTGTCGATATTGCTCTTCTCGATCCCGAGGGGAGATTTTGCATATGAGACTTTGGAAGGACAGGGGGAGATGAAGATGATCCCGATCTCTTCCGGTTTCAGCCCGGTCTTTTTCATTGCCCGAGCACGCGCAATCTCCGCCGCTACCTCTACCGGAGCCTTGATGGGAAGAAGCCGGGAGATGAGCGCGGGGAATTTTACCCGGATCAGCCGGATAACGGACGGACAGGCGGAACTGATAAAGGGTGCCTCGTCCATATGCTGCTTGATGTATTCCCTGGAGGCCTCGGACACCAGCTCCGCTGCGGCGCTGACTTCATAGACGTCGTCAAACCCAAGTTTCAGCAGAGCATTCAGGACAATATCTACGTTTGTCAGGTTATTATACTGGGCATAGAGCGAAGGCGCCGGAAGGGCTACCGTATATTTGAAATTATTGATCACGGAGAGCGGGTCGTAGACAGGAATCTTGGCGTGATGCGGGCAGTAGCGGATGCACCGGCCGCAGTCGATACAGAACTTGTCTATGATATGCGCTTTTCCGTTATGTACCCGGATTGCCTGGGTGGGGCAGTATTTGATGCAGTTGATGCATCCCTGGCAGGCGGATTCCCGAAGGCGCACGGAACGCATGAATTTATTATTGTCCACAGGCACTTTCTCCTTTCTTCAGATCTCTTATTCTGATTTTACGTGATCAGTTTATTGTAGATTCACTTTCATGGTAATAGTGGTTCCCTGTCCTACTACGGTATCGATCTGCATTTCATCGGAATAACGCTTCATATTCGGAAGGCCCATTCCGGCTCCGAATCCAAGTGAGCGGACTTCCTCGCGGGCGGTGGAGTAACCTTCCTGCATGGCTCTGTCGATATCCGGGATTCCCGGACCTTTGTCCGCGAGTACCATCGTGATATCCGTATCCGAGATGGTGACCGTGATCGTGCCGCCGTCTGCGTGGATCACCATATTGATCTCACCTTCATACATGGCGATGGCAGTCCTTCGGATGGCATCGCTGCCGACTCCCAGCATCTTCAGTTTGTTTTTGACAGAACTGCTGGCCTCACCTGCACGGGTGAAATCATTGCCGTCAATAATATAAGTAAAGATAAGCTGATCTCCCATTCAGGCACCTCCCCGCAGTCCGTTTTCATAGAGGATGCCGCAGGCGGTGAACATAAAGTGCTCCGTCGCGAGAACAGCGATGGACTTGCCTCTTGCCAGGGCCAGCATGTTCTCATCCGGCATCTTGCCGCGTACAAAAATAATGCAGCATATATCCAGCATCTCCGCCGTACGTACCACCTGAGGATTACAAAGTCCGGTGATGAGTACGGAACATTTCCCGCAGTAAGCCAGGACATCACTCATCATATCGGCTGAAAAAACGAATTGTACATCCAGATCGCCAAGCTCCTCTCCGTAGAGAAATTTGGCATCAAGGACTTTCTGCATTTCTCTGATTGTCATAAGTCCTCCTCAAAGAATAAAATCGAACATTTTCCGTCTCAGTCAGTATAACATCCGTATATTTAAAAAGCAATAATTGTATAAACATCAAAACATAAAAGAAGCTATTGTATAAATATTCGGAAAAATAATATATATTTATATTATGTACAAAATTTTCATACTTTTTAAGTGGCATATTGGGATATCATATGATATGATTGTCTTAATGAGCACAAAACTGTTACTAATACAGAATTGGAGGTTGAAGAATGGCAGCAAAGAAAGGAACTGTTCCGTTTTCCGGAACGAAAGAGCAGGAGGAGGCTCTGACGAAAGCGATCAATGAGCTGAAAAGCGAAAAGGGCGCTCTCATGCCTATCCTGCAAAAGGCACAGGACATATATGGATATCTTCCTTATGAAGTCCAGAAGATGATTTCAGACCAGACGGGAATTCCCATGGAAAAGATTTACGGCGTCACTACGTTTTATTCCCAGTTCACGCTGAATCCAAAAGGAAAATACAGGATTTCCGTCTGTCTTGGCACGGCGTGTTACGTGAAAGGCTCCGGGGACATTTACAATGCACTGATGGAGAAGCTGGGCATTGTAGGCGGAGAGTGCACGCCGGACGGCAAATTTTCTCTGGATGCATGCCGCTGCGTAGGGGCCTGCGGACTCGCACCGGTTATGATGATCAACGATGAAGTTTACGGACGTCTCACAGTGGACGACATAGACGGCATCCTGGCGAAGTACGAATAGTCCATGATGCCGGAAATATCTCTGAATATTCTGGATGTGGCGGAGAATTCCGTGCGTGCACGCGCATCTCTGATCGAGATCGCCGTATCTGTACAGCCAAAGGAAGATACGCTGTCCGTTACTATAACAGACAACGGATGCGGGATGTCGGCGGATCAGGTGAAACGCGCACAGGATCCGTTCTTTACGACGAGAACGACACGGATCGTAGGCCTGGGCCTTCCGTTTTTCAAGCAGGCGGCGGAATGTACGGGAGGAAGCTTCCAGATTGATTCAGAAAAAGGAAAGGGAACGACAGTGAGCGCGGTATTCGTATTATCACATATTGACAGAATGCCGCTGGGCGATATCAGTTCTACCATACATACTCTGATCGTCTTTAATGAACAGATAGACTTTAAATATACTTATGAATACGAAGATAAGAGTTTTACGCTTGATACCCGGGAAATGAGAGAAATGCTGGGCGATGAGATCTCATTTATGGAACCCGAGGTATCTCTGTTTATCTGGGAGTATCTGGATAATAACAAGAATGAGACAGATGGTGGAGCTGAAATATAAGACAATGTAACAATGTGACAATGTAACAGTTCAGCCCGCGCCATTCGCAAAGCTGCACTGTTGTACAGAAATGGAGGAATCATATGAAATCTCTTGAAGAATTACGCGCGATCAGAGCGAAGATGCAGGGAAAGGTCGGAGTGCGCGCGGAGAATGCGGATCAGATCCGTGTAGTTGTAGGAATGGCAACCTGCGGGATCGCAAGCGGCGCGAGACCAGTGCTGACCGCCCTCTCTGATGCGGTGCAGGAACAGAACTTAAGCGAGAAGATCTGTGTGACGCAGACCGGCTGCATCGGCCTGTGCCAGTACGAACCTATTGTGGAAGTTATGGAACCGGGAAAAGAGAAAGTCACTTATGTGAAAATGACTCCCGAGAAAGCTCTGGAGGTGCTGCGTCTTCATCTGATCGACGGACAGGTAGTGACGAAATACACTCTGGGCGCGGCACAGAACAGCCTGTAGAAATCAGGCAAAATACAGAGAAAAGGAGGCAGAAATATATGTATCGTTCACACGTACTCGTCTGCGGCGGAACCGGATGTACTTCTTCCGGCAGCCAGCGGATCCGGGAGAGACTGGAAAAAGAGATCGCAGCCAACGGGCTGTCCGAAGAAGTCGGCGTTGTTAAGACCGGATGTTTCGGACTTTGCGCGCTGGGGCCGATCATGATCGTATATCCGGAAGGCACTTTTTATTCGATGGTTCAGGAGGACGATATCCCCGAGATCGTCTCTGAACACCTGCTGAAGGGAAGAGTTGTCACGCGGCTGCTCTATGATGAGACGACCAAGACAGACAAGATCATCCCGCTCAATGAGACGAATTTCTATAAAAAACAGCACAGGGTGGCGCTGAGAAACTGCGGCGTGATCAATCCTGAAAATATCGAAGAATACATAGGAACCGGCGGCTATGAGGCGCTTGGTATCGTTCTTACGGAGAAGAAGCCTGAAGAGGTGATTCAGATTCTTCTGGACAGCGGTTTAAGAGGAAGAGGAGGCGCCGGATTTCCCACAGGATTAAAGTGGAAGTTTGCCGCGGCAAATGAAGCGGATCAGAAATATGTCTGCTGTAATGCAGATGAGGGAGACCCGGGAGCATTTATGGACCGTTCCATCCTTGAGGGCGATCCCCATGCAGTGCTGGAGGCTATGGCCATTGCAGGCTATGCCATCGGAGCGTCGCAGGGCTATATCTATGTGCGCGCTGAGTATCCGATCGCAGTAAAGCGTCTTGAGATTGCCATAAACCAGGCGAGAGAATACGGACTGCTTGGCAAAAATATATTTGACAGCGGATTTGATTTCGATATTGAATTAAGACTTGGCGCCGGAGCGTTTGTATGCGGAGAGGAGACCGCTCTTATGACCTCCATCGAAGGAAACAGAGGCGAGCCCCGGCCACGCCCGCCGTTTCCGGCACTCAAAGGTCTTTTCCAGAAGCCGACTATCTTAAATAACGTGGAGACATTCGCTAATATTCCGCAGATCATCGTAAACGGTCCGGAATGGTTTGCATCTATGGGAACGGAGAATTCAAAGGGAACGAAAGTGTTTGCCCTGGGCGGCAAGATCCACAACACAGGACTTGTGGAAGTTCCTATGGGAACAACGCTCCGGGAGATCGTGGAGGAGATCGGAGGCGGTATCCCGAACGGCAAGAAGTTCAAGGCAGCACAGACCGGCGGACCGTCAGGCGGATGTATCCCTGCGGAGCACCTGGATGTGCCCATCGATTATGATAACCTGAAAAAGATCGGCTCCATGATGGGATCCGGCGGACTGATCATTATGGATGAGGATACCTGTATGGTGGATATTGCCAAGTTCTTCCTCGAATTTACCGTGGATGAGTCCTGCGGCAAGTGTACGCCGTGCCGGATCGGTACGAGACGTATGCTGGAGATTCTTGAGAAGATCACAAAAGGGCAGGCGACCATGGAAGATCTGGATAAGCTGGAAGAACTCTGCTATCATCTTCAGTCCAGTTCGCTGTGCGCCCTCGGACAGACAGCGCCCAATCCGGTGCTCTCCACACTGCGCTACTTCAGGGATGAATATATCGCTCATATTGTGGATAAAAAATGTCCGGCGGGAGTTTGTAAGGATCTGCTTCAGTTTAAGATCGATCCTGATAAATGTAAGGGATGTACGCTCTGCGCAAGGACATGTCCGGCGGATGCGATCATCGGTTCGGTAAGAGAAGTACATATGATCAACCCCGAGAAATGCTTAAAGTGCGGCGCCTGCATAGAAAAATGCCGGTTCGGCGCGATCTACAAAGAATAAGGGAGGGCAGTGAGAATGGAAAATGTGAATTTAAAGATAAACGGCCTGAATGTAACTGCGCCCGCAGGTTCTACGATCCTTGAGGCGGCACAGGCGGCGGGCATCCGTATCCCTACGCTGTGCTATTTAAAAGAGATCAATGAGATCGGCGCATGCCGTATGTGTGTGGTGGAAGTAAAAGGGGCGAGAAATCTGGTGGCGGCATGCGTCTACCCGGTGTCCGAGGGCATGGAAGTGCTGACCAATACGAAGAAACTGCTGGAATCCAGAAGGAGAACGCTGGAACTTCTCCTGTCCAACCACGATAAGAAATGTCTCTCCTGCGTGCGCAGCGGTCACTGTGAACTACAGGAACTCTGCCAGGAGCTGGGCGTGACGGACGAGGATTATTTCGCAGGCGAATCGCCTCATTATGAACTGGATGAGAGTGCGGTACATATGGTACGGGATAATAATAAATGTATCCTCTGCCGGAGATGTTCGGCCGTATGTGAGAAAGTACAGAGCGTCGGCGTTATCGGGCCCAACAACAGAGGGTTTGCAACATTTATCGGATCGCCATTTGATATGGGGCTGGGTGATACGAGCTGCGTATCCTGCGGCCAGTGCATTGCCGCCTGTCCTACCGGCGCCCTTTATGAGAAGAGCAATATTGACGACGTCCTCGAAGCGATTGCCGACGAGACGAAGCATGTGGTCGTTCAGCCCGCTCCGTCCGTGCGCGCGGCGCTGGGCGAAGAGTTCGGCTATCCCATGGGAACAGATGTGGAAGGAAAGATGGCTGCGGCGCTTAGAAGGATCGGATTTGATAAAGTGTTCGATACGGATTTCAGCGCTGACCTTACAATTATGGAAGAGGCGCATGAGTTCCTTGACCGTGTAAGAAACGGGGGCGTCCTGCCGATGATGACGTCCTGCTCGCCGGGATGGATCAAATACTGCGAGCACTATTATCCGGATCAGCTGGCGCATCTGTCCAGCTGCAAGTCGCCCCAGCAGATGTTTGGTGCAATTACCAAGACATATTACGCTGAAAAGATGGGAATCGCTCCGGAAGATATCGTCTGCGTCAGCGTGATGCCGTGTACGGCAAAGAAATTCGAGATCCGGAGAGACGACCAGTATGCGGCGGGAGTGCCGGATGTGGATATCTCTATCACCACAAGAGAACTGGCGCGTCTGATCCGTAAAGTGGGGATTGATTTCCGCAGCCTGCCGGATGAAGCATTTGACGATCCTCTCGGTGAATCCTCAGGCGCCGGCGTTATCTTCGGAGCTACCGGCGGAGTGATGGAAGCGGCGCTTCGAACCGCTGTGGAAGAACTGACCGGAGAAACGCTGGACAAAGTCGAGTTCATGGAAGTCCGTGGAACAGACGGAATCAAAGAGGCGACTTACCATGTAGCCGGAATGGACGTAAAAGTGGCGGTTGCTTCCGGACTTTCCAATGCAAAGATCATCATGGATAAAGTGCGTTCCGGCGAGGCGGACTATCATTTCATCGAGATCATGTGCTGCCCGGGCGGATGCGTAAACGGCGGCGGACAGCCTCAGGTGCATGCAGACGTGCGCAACTTCACGGACGTGAAAGCAATCCGCGCGAAAGCCCTCTACGATAACGACGCGGCAAAGACGATCCGAAAATCCCATGAAAACTCGTCCATCAAGAAAGTATATCACGAGTATCTGGGAGCACCGGGGAGCGAGAAGGCACATCATATACTGCATACAACCTATGTAAAACGTACCATTAATTAAATTCGTGTTTGTTCCAGCAATCATATGATGTTTCGAATAAAAAATATCAGATAGAGAAGCTGACGCAGAAAAAAGGGGAACTGCATCGCCATGCCGGCCCGCTTTACCTCAAAGATTTGAATGGGTGTAACGGCGAAAGGAAATGCGCGTCCATTGGAACTTGCATTTCCTTTCACCTAACATCCAGAACAAATGCTTTTCGGAACGCTCCTGCCTTAATGCATGGCTCACGCAGTTCCCCTTTTTTCTGCTGTTTCATCCAATCTGTTCGTTTTTCTGTCCGGTCATCACGAAGATTCCTGAACAAATACTCATAGAAACGGGAAGAGAGTGGAACGTTTTCGATAAAGCGCCCTTTTCTTCCCGTTTTTATGAATGTTTGTTTATAGGATACGCTGCGAGTAATCGGAAAATCTGCCATCTGATGCGCCAGCTGTGAGAAGCGGATACTGTATAAGCCATGCATTAAGGCAGGAGCGTTCCGAATACACCTGGTTCTCCCTGTTAGAAAAAGCAAATGCAAGTTCCAATGGACGAGCATTTGCTTTTTCGTTACAGGGATTCCAGGGGACGAGGAGAAGCGGGCCGGCATGGCGCTACAGTATCCGTTTCTTACGGCGTCCGTAATTCAGATCAGATCCCTTTTCTGTTTTCTGCAGAGTAATCTATATAACAAACACAAATTAACTACTCAAACACATTCCCATAGAATTCCCCGTTCTTATACTGAACCTCTATATAATCCTCCTGAGATTTCCCGTCATCGAGGATTCCGCCTGAATACGGGCGGAAGTGTTCCAGAAGAAGAGTGATATCTTCCTGAGCCGTGACGGAGATCGTTATCTCTGAATCATAGAAGAGTAAATCTGCCGTATCAGAGAGTTGAGAGATCAAATTACTGAACTTGCCGCTCTTAACAGAATCATTGTAGAGGTAGACTGTGACGCCGGACACATCTTCAGGGTCAACACGGCTGCGCAGCGTATATCCGTAATCCTCCAGCAGTGCAAGCGTATTCGTATATTCCGGATACAGGTATAATTGCGATACATTGATTGGAAAACCGTCACTGAAATAGGAGTTCCCGGTGTTGTATGAAGGGCCGGTCTTATCTATAGTCTGTTCAGTCTGTTCCGGGTCAGGTATTTGAACAGAGAGTTCACCTATGGGAACAGAGTTTATGAGCGTATCGGCGCTGACATTCAGGATATCTTTTTCATATGCTTCCAGAAGGGCGTTCCGCTGCTCTTTATCCAGTTTCATTTGATCCGGTATACCATAGATATCGGACAGAGCGATGGATATTACGGAGTTTTTATCAAGGTGGAAGTAAGGAAAGAGCTCTTTTCTGTAGTTCTGATTATCCAGCACCTCTTCCAACGCGGCGGCAGCGTCTTCATATCTGACAGGATACTGCCTCGATACAACCCGTCCGCCTGAGATTTTATAACGGAATAATGCGTTAATATAATCTGGGTTATCCTGTGCATCGATACCGTTTTCCAGATTTTCGATTCCGGAGCGTGCCAGAGTATAGAGGACATCTGTCTCTTCTTTGGGAGCAAAATATCCAAGCTCGGATTCGAAAGGATATTCAAGATCCGGATAACTAAAATAGTAGCTGAAGGAATCCGGCCGGAAACAGATGGCTTCCACCTTATCTTCGTTCGGTATATAGGTATCATAACCGAGAAGATCAAACCGGAAGATACACAGAACCGCCATGACGCCGGCAACCGCTATAAGGGAGGATTTCCAGCCTCTGAGGAGCTGTTTCAGATCCAGGGTATATATGAATTCGATCACAGCGCAGAGGATGACAGCTGCCAGGAGACTCAGGAGAAAGATCCATCCGGTACCGTCGAGCAGCATGAGCTTCTGGACCGCAAGGCTGACAAACAGTGCGGTCGGGATGCAGATCAGTACTTTCAGCACAGGAGCAACAGCAGGAAATGCAATGGAATTCCCTGCAGCCTCTGACGGGTAAATCCGGTAGAGGAGTACCGCACATATGATAAGCAGAGCGGATATAAGTATCGCCGCGGCAGCCGGACCGACATGGAGGCTGCCGGTGGCCCCCTCTGTGATCAGGGAACTGAACAATTCATAAGGAGAAAGGTAACTGGCAAGTTTCTGAGGCAGTGTGGAGCTCAGATCATAGCTGTAGTAACTCTTGAAAAAGGCCAGTTCCAGCGAAGAAGCCAGGGCAAATATCATGGTGGGATATACAATTACCGCCAGCGCTGCCAACAGTCCGGTGACAGTCCTTCCCGTTACCATAACGGCGAAGACAGAAGCATTATAAATGACAAAAAACGCCAGGATGCCGCCAAGGGCGGCTACAGCAGAATATTGTACAAGCCGGGCGGTCATAAGTCCGTTTACCGCGCCTGCTATTATAGTCAGTATACTGCAGATCATATATGGAACAAGAAAGATGATCAGTCCGGACAGGTAGGTTGTGGCAAACCATGTTGTGCGTTTCACAGGAAGAGAGTGGAAAAAGTCCAGCCTCTCTCTGGAGTGGATATAGCCGAAACCGGTCAGGGCGGTAAGAACGGCTAACACTGCAATCGCCCCGGCAAGAGAGCGCAGGTTATTCCCGTTTATTAGACCGGGAAAATAAGCGATAAGGTCTGATGCAGAATCTGTGTATGTACTTAGAAAGAGCATTGTATAAACAGGCATAGCCAGAAAGAGAACAATGCTTGTCAATGCGAGAAGCCATCCTCTGTGTTTGATGTCCGCACGAATTAGTTTAATGTAAGAAATAGTCTTTGACGTCATAACCGGCCACCTCCGTTTCACTGATAAATATTTCTTCGAGAGTAAGGGGCAGAACCTCGATAAACAGAGGGTTCTGCGCTTCTGCAATGCGCAGGACTTCCGAGCGCTCTCCACGGACTGTGAGAGTCAGCAAAGATCCGGTGCGTTCCAGCTTAACGACGCGCAGGTTCCTTAAAAGTTCCTGCTCGCGGTGAGCATCCTGGATCACACATTGAAGTTTACAGATATTACATTTGATCTGGTCAAGGTCCTGTGTGAGCAGCAGCTTTCCCTGATGGAGAAGCCCCACATTGTCGCAGATGTCTTCCAGTTCCCTGAGATTGTGGGAAGAGATCACGGGGGTAAAATCCCGGTTCATGATCTCGGCGGCAAACAGGCTTTTGACCGCCTGGCGCACTACAGGGTCAAGTCCGTCAAATGTCTCATCGCACAACAGATATTTCGTACCGGCGCACAGACCAAGAAGGATTGACACCTGTTTTTTCATACCTTTTGAGAAAGCGTTGATTCTGCGGTTGGTATCCAGATTAAAGATTTTGGTCAGAGAATCGAATTGCTTTGTGTTAAAGGCCGGGTAGACTGTCATATAGTAATCCCTCATTTCTTTCAGGTCTGCATTCTGAAAAAAGTAGGGAGAGTCAGATAAGAAACAAATCTGGGATTTTATATCCGGGTTTTCGAATACCGGGTCTCCATCTACAAGGAGTTCTCCGCTGTCAGGACGGATAATCCCGCTGATCATGCGAAGCAGTGTGCTTTTCCCCGCACCGTTTGATCCGATCAGACCGAATACCATACCCTCGCGAATCGTGCCGGTTACATGATCTACAGCGTGTATATTGTGAAATGTCTTGTCAAGGTCTTTCAGTTCGATCATCTGATATCCTCCTCCTGATACAGTCCATCCAGGACTGTAATGTATTCTGAACGTGTAATTCCAAGCTCTTTGCCCTGCCTGAGAAGCTGACGGATCTCTTCCAGCAGGGAATGTTTTTTATTTTCTGCAAGTTTTGCAGTGTCCGATACATAATTACCGCGTCCTCTGACCGGATAGATATAGCCTTGCTGTTCCAACAGTGCAAAGGCTTTCTGTATAGTGTTCGGATTGATGGAAAGCTCCACGGCGAGGGAGCGCACAGAGGGCATCTGGCTGCCCGGGGGCAGCGCTCCTCTCAGGATCAAAGCCTGGAAACGCTCTGCAATCTGCTCGTAAAGCGGCAGTTTGCTTTGATAGTCGATTGTGATCATAGTATCCCTCTTCTTTTTTATATAACTGTTTGAAGTGTACTAATGCTAATAGTACACATAACATACCATAGAAGATATGGAAAGTCAATATTGATGAAATTCGTTGATGTTTATCTTGTGAATCCGGAAGAATAGTGGTATGATGTACATCGTCGTAAAGGGTTAGAAGATCCCTTTACGAGGAAACACAAACAGAATACGGAAAGGAAACGAAAGAACGTGACCTATAGAGAAGCAAGGGTATATTTGGACGAGATGTCGAAATACGGAAGTGTACTTGGCTTGGAGACGATTCGAGGTCTGTTGCGTGAACTTGGGAATCCCCAGGATGATTTGAAGTTCATACATATTGCAGGAACGAATGGCAAGGGATCTGTGCTTGCATACACTTCGATGATATTGAGTGAGGCAGGATACAGGATCGGGCGGTATGTTTCACCGACAGTGGTTTCCTATCTGGAGCGGATACAGGTTGACGCGAAATGGATATCAGAAGAGAAATTCGCTGAACTGACAGAGAGAGTAAGAAACGCTATTGCCCGGCTTGAAGCTGCGGGGGAGAATATTCCCACAGTTTTTGAGATAGAAACGGCAATAGCTTTTTTGTATTTTAAGGAAATGAAATGCGATCTGGTGGTGCTGGAAGCGGGGCTTGGCGGAGAGCTGGACGCAACGAACATCATCCGGAACACGATCTGTGCAGTCTTTGCCAGCATCAGCAGGGATCATCTGGGCATTCTCGGGAATACGCTCACGGAGATTGCGGAGAATAAGGCAGGTATCATAAAGCCCGGCTGCGCGGTGATCTCGGCACGTCAGAAAGACAGTGTGTCCGGCATTTTAAAAAGCAGAGCGGAAAGTTACGGCTGCAGATATGCAGAGGCGGAACCGGAACTTGCAGAAGTGGAAAAGGAAGATTACCACGGAATGTATTTTTCCTATAAAGACTTCCGGTCGCTGCACACGGTTATGGCGGGGAAGAACCAGATCGGAAATGCGGCCGCTGCTCTGGAGGTAGTCTGTGCGCTGAGAAACGACGGATATAAGATTCCGGATGATGCCGTAAAAAGAGGGCTGGAGCGGACGCAGTGGCCGGGGAGATTCAGCTGTGTCGGGGAATCTCCTGTATTTATCCTGGACGGGGCTCATAATGAGGATGCGGCGCTCAAACTAAGGGAATCTGTTGAGGCATATTTCCCCGGGCGCAGGCTGATCGGTATTATGGGAGTATTTAAAGACAAAGAGTATGAGAAGATTGCACAGACAATGGGGCCGCTTATGTCGGTGATCTACGCGGTGGATCTCCCGGATGAAAAAAGAGGGCTCCCGTCGGAAAAGCTTGCAGAAGTGCTTGAAAAATACTGTTCCTGCGTAAAGCGTCCGACTGGATACGGACAAAGAGCAGGAGTGGATTCTGCAGTGCAGGCAGCGCTTCTTGAGGCAAAGAAAGATGATGTGATACTCGCATTCGGCTCGCTGTCCTATCTGTATCAGGTAAAGGCAGCATATGACAGAGCTGTATGGTAAAAGAAAAGAGGAAAGAAAAATGATCGATCATAATAAGATAGAGCAGGCAGTGAGACTTTTCCTTGAGGGAATCGGAGAGGACGTCTCGCGGGAGGGCTTAATAGATACGCCGGACCGTATCGCCAGGATGTGTGAAGAGCTGTACGGAGGCATGGAAGAGGATGCGGCGGCACATCTGTCAAAGACGTTTTCCGTTGACAGCAGCGAGATGGTAATAGAAAGGGACATTCAGTTTTATTCTACCTGCGAACATCATATCCTGCCGTTTTACGGGAAAGCGCATATTGCCTACATTCCGGACGGAAAGGTTGTAGGATTGAGCAAGCTGGCAAGGACAGTGGAAGTATTTTCCAGAAGACTGCAGCTCCAGGAGCAGCTTACCGGACAGATTGCAGACGCATTAATGGAGCATATGCAGCCGAAAGGAGCGCTTGTGATGATCGAGGCGGAGCATATGTGCATGACCATGCGCGGGATCAAAAAGCCGGGCAGCAGGACAGTGACGATGGCAAAGCGGGGCGTGTTTGAAAGTGATCCGGCTCTGGAGGAACGTTTCTTCCGGATGTTGAATATGGGAACTGCAAAATAATCTCCGGCCGGATGAAGCAGGAGGACAGATTATGGACAAAATGAGACGAGTGAACGCGATCCTTAACGCTCAGTTGTACCGCAGATGTTACGGACGTCTGGAGAAGCTTGAAAGAGAAAGGATCTTCTGTTGTCATCAGATGCCACATCTGCTGGATGTGGCAAGGATTGCATACATTTTGAATATTGAACAGAAACTTGGGATTGAGAAAGAGGTGATCTATGCGGCTGCGATCCTTCATGATATCGGGAAAGCGGAACAGTATGAAAGGAAAACGCCGCATGAACAGTCAGGAGAGAAGATCGCCCTTGAGATTCTGGATTCGCTTCCTGCCGATGTGGCGTTTCCGGAGGAGGAGAAGCGGATGATCCTGACAGCTATCCGCGGGCACCGGAAACTAAGAGAGAATGCAGAACCTTTGGAAAGACTGCTCTATATAAGCGACAAGGCATCACGGATGTGCTTTGCCTGCCCGGCGGAGGACGAATGTGACTGGAGCAGGGAGAAGAAAAATATGGAGCTGAAAATATAGACTGGAAAATGAGAAACAAGGAGATAGCATGATGAGGATAGGCAGCAGGGAATTTGATACGGAACACCAGACATATATTATGGGCATTCTGAATGTAACGCCTGATTCGTTCTCGGACGGAGGAAAGTACAGCCGGATCGATGCGGCGCTTGCCCATGCAGAGAAGATGATCCGCGACGGTGCGGATATTATCGATGTGGGCGGGGAGTCCACCCGTCCGGGTCATATGCAAATCACGGATGAGGAAGAGACGGCAAGAGTCGTGCCGGTCATAGAAGCCTTGAAGGCGCGGTTTGACACACCTGTTTCCGTGGATACTTACAAGAGCGCTGTAGCGCGGGAGGCGCTGAAGGCAGGAGCAGATCTGGTCAATGATATATGGGGGCTTAAATACGATCCGCAAATGGCGGGGCTTATTGCAGAGAGCGGCGCGGCGTGCTGTTTGATGCACAACCGGAACAATACGGATTACAGAGAGTTTATCCCGGAATTCCTGGACGATATGAGAGAGTGCGTCAGGCTGGCGGATGAGGCCGGCATTGCCTGGGATAAGATCATTCTTGATCCGGGAGTGGGATTCGGTAAGACATATGAGATGAATCTGGAGGTCATCAGCCGTCTGGAAGTGATGCATGAATTAGGGCTTCCAATTCTGCTTGGTACTTCGAGAAAATCGGTGATCGGACTGACGCTTGATCTGCCGCCGGAAGAGCGGGAAGAGGGTACCCTTGTGACTACGGTGTTCGGAGTACAGAAAGGATGTGCCTTTGTACGTGTACACGATGTAGAGAAAAATAAGCGGGCAATCAGGATGACGCGGGCACTGATGAACTTGAACTGAGCTGGTTCATATCGTTTAGTATGGTTCTGTAAGTAAGTACAGCTAACAGTAGCGGGAGAGGATAAAAGAATGGATAAGATAAAGATCGAAGATCTGGAAGTATTTGCAAATCACGGTGTTTTCCCGGAGGAGAATACGCTGGGGCAGAAGTTCGTCGTGTCAGCTGTTCTGTATACAGACACGAGAAAAGCAGGAAAGAAAGACGATCTGACCGCCTCCATTCACTATGGGGAAGTCAGTGCGTTTATTGAAATGTGGCTGAAAAAGCATACGTACAAACTTCTGGAGAGTGCGGCGGAGAATCTGGCGGAAGAACTTCTCCTGAAATATCCGGGAATGAGGGCAATCCGGCTTGAGATCAAGAAACCGTGGGCGCCGATCCGGCTTCCCCTTAAGACTGTGAGCGTGGAGATCGAGCGGGCGAAACATACCGCATATATTGCCATGGGCTCTAATATGGGCGACCGGGAAAAGTATATCAAAGACGCGGTGAAGATGCTTGATTCACTCAGGGGATGCGCAGTAAAGAGAGTGTCGGATCTGATCGAGACGCCGCCTTACGGCGTGACGGATCAGGATGATTTCCTCAACGGATGTCTGGAGCTTGAGACGCTTCTGACGCCGCGGGAACTGCTGACTGAGTTGAACCAAATTGAGGCGGAGGCGGGGCGTGAACGTATTGTTCACTGGGGACCGCGCACACTGGATCTGGATATCATTTTCTATGACGATATAACTGTTCAGGAAAAAGACTTGTGCATCCCCCATGTGGAGATGCACAAGAGAAAATTCGTATTGGAGCCTCTCTCACTGATTGCTCCGTACAAGCGGCATCCGGTGTACGGGAAGACCGTGACGGAGATGCTGGGAGAGCTGGAATAGTTGAAAACTTATTTTATTCCTTTACTTTCACATACAGCTCCGGCGTGTCTGCGGCTGCCGCGCCGGTGTCAAAATACTCCATGTACGCGCTGCCCAGCCGGTCTTTGTCAACGACATAAACTGAGACGCACTCTTCTTCTTCGCCCGGGTCAAGGGTTGTAAAGAGTACGGATTTGCCCCCGTTATCCGGCGCACTCTGGTAGATGGGGAATCCGTCCGCCGTGAGACCTGCCCAGCCTGACTCGGCGGGCCCTGCTGTAAGGTCCGGATCAAGGAGCGTATAATCTCCGCTCTCATTCTTATCGAGATACCGGAGGAAAGGTGAGAGATAGACGTCCATCGCTGTATCCCCGGTATTTCTGAGTTTTGTCTTTACAATGATAAAAGCTGCGTCTGTGCTCTCAGTCGTTTTGCCGCCATCTCCGGTAAAGCGTTCATGAGGCTTCAGTGAGCCGTCTTCATTCAGATATTCCCCCAGAACGGAAGCAGAATCATCAATAAAGTTCTCTTTCGGGAAGTCATCAAAGGACAGGGCGTCCGTGACCTGAATATCCTCCGTCTGATACTCAATTCCCTGATAAATCGGGTACGCGTTTCCGTCAATTGTCAGTGTGTCATTGATTCCGCGGATATGATCGCCAGAGACGATGGTCGACGCCGCAGCTTCCTTATTTGCTTCTTCGTGTTCTCGGTTGAGTTCTGCAATTTCTTCTTCCGTCGGATAGGGAACCGTGGTATCGAGGACTTCGATGTCCAGTCCTTCCGCAATCTTTTCGGCTTCGTCCGCCGCAAGACCGGTTCCATCCAGGTATACATGTACGGCATATCCCCATTCCTCATTAAAAAGGTAGAGATCCTGCTGTGTATCATCACTGTCGATATAGTCGGTATTTTCCTGAGTGAAGATGTCTACGCTCATCCCCTGTATCTCAATCGTTTTGACATAGCTGTCTTTGTTGATCGCTACCTGAAGTGAGGAATCCGACGTCCTGCTTTCCAGATAGAGCTCGGCTGCATTGTACGGGATGATCGTCATGCTTCCTTCCGTCTTTTCGTTGTACCATTTGCTCTCATACGGACCGTCTGTCTGATAGATATAACCCTCCGGAACATAGCCCGGTGTGACGCGGATCTCGTGGGCCTCTTTCTCTGAGGGATCGACATTGAGCGCATAGGTGAGATAGTCGCCGTTCTGTGTAAGACGGGCGCTGACAAACTGTCCGGCAGCGTATACCGTAACTCCAAGACCTGCGATCAGGGCGGCCGCTGCGGCGATGGTCACCCAGGCTTTTCTCTTTTTCCTGCGGGCAGGACGAAAGTCGGAAAGAATTCCGAGACTTTTATACGTGTCACGGATCCGCTGGTCAACAGAGCCCGGGATTTCCGTATTACTCTTTAAAATGCGTTCCATTTCTTCCGGTGAATAGTTGTTTTTCAAATGAGTTCCTCCTCTCTGATTCAATTCTGATGAACGGCTTCCAGGTCCGTCCACACTTCTTTGAATTTCATTCGTCCTCTGGAGAGACGTGTCTTTACCGTGTTCTCTTCCATGTCGAGAAGCTGCGCGATCTCACTGACTTTGAATCCCTCTCCGTAGTACAGAAGAAGCACGGTACGATATTTCTCGTCAAGGGAATTCATAAGCTCCTGAAATTCACAGTTGCCAAGCTCCGTGCTGACTTCTCCGTACTCGGGAAATTCGCTTACCGGATGTTCCTTTTTGTTTTTGCGTATAATATCGATGCATTTGTTGATCAGGATGCGTGTCATCCAGGTACGGAAATATTCCGGATCGGCAAGATGCCGGATCGACCGGTAGCATGTTTCAATCGTATCCTGAATAGCGTCGGCGATATCTTCGTCGCTGGTAAAATAGGAGCGGGCGATTTTGTACATGCTCTGCTTATTTATCTCCATCAGCCGGACAAATGACCGGGCATCGCCCTGCTGAGCTTTTTTGACAAGATATTTCAGGGAAGATCCCTCCTTTCTTTCTGCGGGGTGCATGGCTTTCTGTCTCCCTTTTCGGCAGATTATGGCAGCGCTGCGTTTTGTGTTCTGTAACTGTTACATAAATTAGACGGAGCATACGGGGAAAAGGTTTCACATATGCCGGTATTTTATCACAGTTTATATCCGTATTTTATCAGGAAATATTGTTGCTTCCGTTTGAATAGTGTGGATATTATGATTGCTCTCTGGTAAAATATTGACAATAGAGAAAAATACTCGTTTATGAGAAATAAGTACGGAAAATAAAATGACAGGAGGATAGGTGAATGCAGGTCATTGACTTTAAAGACGCCAGGTGCCGCCATTGCTATAAATGTGTGCGTCATTGCGCGGTAAAGGCCATATCAGTGCGGGATGAACAGGCACGCATCATGGTGGATCACTGTATCAACTGCGGGCGTTGTCTGGAAGTCTGTCCGCAGAATGCAAAGACGTTTGCCAGCGATATGGAGCGGGTGAAAGATTATCTGAGACAGGGATATAAAATAATCATATCTATAGCCCCGTCTTACGCCGGAGTGCTGGATTTTGACCGGCCGGGGCAGGTGGTGGACGCCCTGCAGCGGCTTGGATTTTATGAAGTGAGGGAGACGGCAGAGGGGGCGGCTCTCGTAACCGATGAGTATAAAAAGCTTGTCAGACAAGGAGAGATGCCTAATATTATTACTACATGCTGCCCCAGCGTAAATGATCTGATCGAAAAATATTATCCGGACTGCGCAAAGCTGATGGCGCCGGTAGTTTCTCCCATGATTGCTCACGGCCGCTATATTAAAAAACTGTACGGTCCGGATGTAAAAGTTGTCTTTCTTGGTCCCTGTATTGCAAAGAAGCAGGAAGCCATCGGAGATGAGAGAGTGCGTGGGGCCATCGATGCGATTCTGACGTTTGAAGAGCTGGCGCTTTGGCTGAGAGAGTCCGGGATCGATCTTCACTCCTGCGAAGATAAGCCCATGGGAAATCCGGATCCGAAGATCAATCGCCTGTATCCGGTCAGCGGCGGTGTGATCCAGTCCGTAATTACTGAGGAGGATGTAGACGGATATCATAAAGTATTTGTAGACGGACTCGAAAACTGTATGGAAATGCTGGAATGTCTGAGAAAAGGAGAACTGGATCACTGCTTTATCGAGGCAAACGTGTGTGAAGGCGGCTGCGCCAAAGGACCTGCCTCTGCACACTGGAATACATCTTATGTGAAGACAAAGGTAAAGATAGAGAATGTGGTTTCTTACAAGGCTGCCCGGGATCTGCCCCATATGAGTCGTGAGGAGATGTATAAGAAATTCGGGGACCGCAGTATTTCCGATCTCCAGCCGTCAGAGGAACAGATTACCAGGATTCTGCGCTCCACCGGGAAATATGCGCCGGAAGATGAATTAAACTGCGGTGCATGCGGGTATTCTACCTGCCGGGAGAAAGCGGTGGCCGTATTCCAGGGGAAAGCCGAACTGTCCATGTGCATGCCTTATGCTCTGGCACAGGCAGAGTCCATGTCCAATGTAGTCATGGATGTGACGCCGAATATGATCTTTGTCATAGGAAATGACATGAAGATCCTCGACTGCAACAGGAAAGGTCAGGATCTGTTAGGTGTCGGGCATGAGGAAGCGATCCAGAGATATATCTTTGAGTTTATTGAAGCGGAAGATGTTGAGACGGCGCTGCTTACCAGAGAACCTGTATTTCGCAAAAAGGTGAAGCTCGACAAAGGAAAGATTATTGCGGAGGAAACCATTGTATACATAGAGAAACTGGACGCCGTTCTTGTTATGTTCCGGGATGTGACGAGGGAGGAAAAGGTCAGGGAACAGCATTATAATCTAAAGGTGGAGACCGTGGAGATGGCTCAGAAAGTCATTGAGAAGCAGATGATGGTCGCTCAGGAGATTGCAGGTCTGCTGGGGGAGACGACTGCGGAGACGAAAGTGACGCTGACGAAACTCAGGGATTCGATCCTGAATGAGGAGGACTAGAGTATGAGCGTGAGTATCGATGTGGCGTGGAAGAGCCTGAATAAACACCAGGAGGAACTCTGCGGAGACAAGGTGGAAGTGCTGAAGACGGAAGATTCTGATATCGTGATCCTGGCGGACGGAATGGGGAGCGGTGTCAAGGCGAATATACTGGCTACATTGACGTCCAAGATTCTCGGAACCATGCTGAACGAAGGGGCGCAGATCGAGTCATGCGTTGAGACAATCGCAAAGACACTTCCCATATGTAAGGAACGTAAAGTGGCTTATGCTACATTTTCCATCCTGCAGATCTTTCATAATGGAAAAGCATATCTGGTGGAATTCGACAATCCGTCCTGTGTGTTCATCCGTGACGGCCAAATCGTGGATTATCCCTATGAAGTTCGGGAGATCAGCGGAAAAAAAATCCACGAATACAGATTTGCGGTAAAAAAGAACGACTGTTTTGTCCTGATGAGCGACGGAGTTATTTATGCAGGCGCGGGCTCCATTCTGAATCTTCAGGGATGGACATGGGAAGCCATGGCAGAATATACATTGAAATGCACGAAGAAAACATTGTCTGCATCCAGGCTTGCCGTCATGCTCAGCCAGGCATGTGAGGAACTCTACGAGGATAAGCCGGGAGATGATACTACGGTTGCGGTGGCACGGGTCATTGAGCGGCGTGTAGTCAATATATTTACCGGTCCGCCGAAAAACAAAGAGGACGATGAACTCCTGATGCATGAGTTTATGAATGCCGAAGGGAAAAAAGTAGTGGCGGGGGGAACAAGCGCCAATATCGCTGCGCGCATACTTGGGCGGGAGATCACAACGAAAGTGGACAGTCGCAATCCGGATGTGCCGCCTATGGCCGAGATCGAGGGAATCGATCTCGTAACAGAGGGAGTCCTGACCCTGAGCAGGAGCCTGAAACTTCTGAAAAAATACCTCAGTGATGAGTTCGATGCCGAATTCTTTGACGAACTGGACGCGAACAATGGAGCATCCCGGCTCGCCAAGCTTCTTATAGAGGAGTGCACAGAACTGAATCTTTTCGTAGGAACAGCGGTCAACGAGGCTCATAAAGAATCCGGGCTGAACTTTGACCTGAGCATGAGACAGAACCTGGTGGATCAACTGATCCGGACGGCAGAAGAGATGGGGAAACATGTGAGGGTGAAGTACTATTGAAATTCGTGTTTGTTGTATAAATTACTCTGTAAAAAGCAGAACAGTGCTGATCTGAATTGCGGACGCTGTGAGAAGCGGTTACTGTAACGCCATGCCGGCCCGTTTCTCCTCATCCCCTGGAATCCCTGTAACGAAAAAGCAAATGCTCGTCCATTGGAACTTGCATTTGCTTTTTCTAACCTGCAGTGTATCTTATCAACAAACATTCGTAAAAACGGGAAGAAATGGTGGCTTTATCGAGAAAGTTCCACTCTCGTCCTGTTTTTATAAGTGTTTGTTCAGAAATCTTTGTGGTGACCGGACGAAAAACGATCAGACTGGATGAGGCAGCAGAAAAAAGGAAAACTGCGTGAGCCATGCATCAAGGCAGGAGCGTTCCGAAAAGCATTTGTTCTGGATGTTAGGTGAAAGGAAATGCAAGTTCCAATGGACGAGCATTTCCTTTCGCCGTTACATCCATTCAAATCTTTGAGGAGAAGCGGGCCGGCATGGCGATGCAGTTTCCCTTTTTTCTGCGTCAGCTTATCTATTTGATATTTTTTATTCGAAATATCATATGATCTCTGGAACAAACACGAATTACCTTACAAGCTCCCCCAAAGGCCGTACCTGATACCCCATTTCCTCCCATTTTGTGAGCAGCTCATCCAGAATAGCAGCGTTTGTCGAGGAGGTGCTGTGGAGGAGTACGATGGCTCCGGGATGGATCCGGCCAAGGAGTTTGTCGAAGGCTTCTTCTTTTGTTGGCTGGTCGTCCGTATACCAGTCTACATATGCCAGACTCCAGAAGAATGTCTTATATCCCAGATCTTTTGCCATCTGGAGATTGGCTTCGTTATATTTTCCCTGGGGTGGGCGGTAGTATTTGGTCATTTCCTGTCCGGTTATATCACGGAAAGCATCTTCTACTGTTACCATTTCTTCTTTAAAAGATTCCATGTCCGCTATCTGTGACATATCGGGGTGGTGCCATGTATGGTTTCCTACGACGTGCCCTTCTTCCGTCATTCTGCGGACCAGTTCCGGTTCTGATTCAATATAGGTTCCGACGACGAAAAATGTGGCCGATACATTATGCTTCTTCAGGGCATCCAGTATGGCGGCGGTATTTCCGTTTTCATATCCTGCGTCGAATGTAAGATAAATGACCTTTTCATCGGTATCCTGGGCATAGTAAGCGTCATATTGAGCCAGCTCTTCCATAGAGGCGTTGCCTGTGGGCGTTTGCCCCTCCTCCTGGAAACTCAGTCCCCAGTTCCCTTCTTCTGATGCAAAAACAGTTTCTGACAGGAAAGCGGCTCCGGTTCCTATCAGGTATGCGCCGGTAAAAAGCAGTACAAAAGAAAGGAACTTGATTATCAGAGATTTGTTCATAAGCAGTGCGTACAATGAGGTTTTTGACATTGTATGAAAGCCGGAGCGGATTTAGAACCGGTTGTTTTCCGGCATATTTTCTGATGATACATATTGCGTTTTCTGATGATGCAGATACGGTAGACATTTCACGGAAAGGATAGTAGAATGTTAACTGGAATTTAGAAAATGGGATGGAGACTGCTATGAAAAAATCAGTTTTATTCTTTGATATCGATGGCACCTTACTAAGTGAAAAAACCAAGGTGATTCCGGAGAGTGCGATAAGAGCGCTTGACACGGCAAAAAAGGCGGGGCATCTTCTGTTTATTAATACAGGACGGACGGTCTGCAGCATACCGGCTGAGCTTCGCAGATTTCCTTTTGACGGTTATCTGTGCGGATGCGGAACTCATCTGTTCTTTCATGATGAAGAACTTCTGGCACATTCACTTCCAAAAGAGAGAGGAAGAGCGATCATTGATAAATTGTTCGAGTGTAATCTGGGAGGAATTGCGGAAGGACCCGAAGACGTCTATTTCCCCAGCCGTATCTCAAGGTTTGATCCGCTGGAATCATCAAGACGATATTTCCGTGAGAGAGGGATGGGGATCGAGTGCCCTATTGAGAGAAATGAGTTTATTTATGATAAGCTGTTTGTGTATGCGGATGAGAAGAGTGACTTGAAGAAATTTCTTGACTTTATCGATGAAGATATGGAGGCGATGGAACGGGGCGAAAATGCATACGAGGTGATACAGAAAGGATACTCCAAGGCAACGGCGTGTGAGTTCATGCTGGACAGGCTGGGAATGACGAAAGACCAGGCATATGTGTTTGGAGACAGCAGCAATGATCTGGCAATGTTTGAGTTTGCTGTTCATGCAGTGGCTATGGGAGTGCATGACAGGATACTGGATCCTTATACCGAGTTTGTGACAAAAGCGGTGGAAGAGGACGGGATCGCATATGCCATGGAGCATTATGGATTGATATAAACTGATACAGGTAAAAGAGGTGTAAAAGACAATGAAAATTTTTGTATACAGTTACAGAGAATTTGACGAAGCAGAGTATTTTCAGAAGTTTTCAGAGGAGTATGGCGTGGAACTCGGTATTTCTACAGATGATCCGACAATGGAAAATGCATATCTTGCAGAGGGATATGAGTATGTGAGCATTATTACAACGAAGATTGACGCAGAGCTGATGGAGCGATTTCGTGAGCTGGGCGTGAAGATGATCTCTACCCGCACCATCGGCTATGATCATGTGGATATTGCAGCGGCGAAGCGTCTTGGCATGCATGTGAGCAATGTATCGTATTCACCGGAATGTGTGGCGGACTATACGGTTATGCTGATGCTCATGTCAATCCGTAAGATGAAGAGGATCATGCAGAGGGAGGAGATCAATGACTTCTCTCTTCCGGGCATTCAGGGCAGAGAACTGCCGAACTTTACGGTAGGCGTTCTTGGAACAGGAAGGATCGGACGTGCAGTGATCCGTGATCTTTCCGGATTCGGCTGTAAGATCTATGCTTATGACAAATATGAAAACGATTCGGTGAAAGAGTATGCGCAGTATGCGGATCTGGATACAATTTACAGAGAGTGTGACCTCATTACGCTGCATATGCCGCTGCTCGATGATAACTTCCATCTGATCGACGGCGATGCCATAGCCAAGATGAAAGACGGCGTTGTGATCGTCAATACGGCGAGGGGCGGACTGATTGACACGAAAGCTCTGATCGAAGGAATTGAGTCAGGGAAGATCAGCGCTGCCGGTCTGGACGTGATCGAGGATGAGTTCGGTATGTATTATTATGACAGAAAGTCTGACATACTGAGTAAGAGGGATCTGTACATTTTACGGGGATTTCCGAATGTCATCGTCACACCGCATATGGCGTTTTACACAGATCAGGCGGTAAGCGATATGGTGAAGAATTCTATGCTCAGCTGTATTTACCATGCAGAGGGAAAAGAAGACCCGTGGGCGGTAGTCTGACCGTCGGTTTCATTTGAGTTTTAAGGCTCCGGAATAACGCGGTATCAGCCATGCAGAGAGAGGTATGGCTGATACGCATTCCGGAGTCTTTTATCTTTTGCCGGATATATTACTATATGCTTTAAACGGACATCAATATATATTATAATTATTACAAAAATATTAAATAAATTAAGGAGATATTACATGATAAGCGTGAAAGAGCTTACAAAGATATTCGGTACAAACCGGGCAGTGGATCGGATTTCACTTGATGTCCCGGAAGGAATGATGTTTGGCCTGCTTGGGACAAACGGTGCGGGAAAGACGACGCTCCTCCGGCTGCTCTCAGGGATACTGGAGCCGGATTCGGGGGAAATACTTGTAGATGACGAACCTTTAAGCGCTGCGTCAGAGAAGATATTTTACCTGCCGGATACGCCGTATTATTTTCCGAATGCCTCAATGGAGCAGATGACGAAGTTCTATCAGAGCCAGTATCCCCAAATGGATGCAGAGGGAGTAAGCTATATGGCAGAATCTCTGAATCTGGATATGAGGCAGCCTCTGCGGACATTTTCCAAGGGGATGAAGAGGCAGGCTTTTCTGATCCTGGCGCTTAGTGCCGGGACGAAATATCTGCTGTGCGACGAGGTGTTTGACGGACTGGATCCGATCGCCGCGGATGTAATGAAGGGTCTTTTCCGGCAGGAGATGAAAGAGCGCAGATTTACCGTGGTCGTAGCTTCCCACAAATTGTATGAGCTGGAGGATATCTGTGGAAACATCGCGATCCTGCATAAAGGAGGGCTGGTGACTGCCGGAGATATGCGCATACAGGCCGGAGATATGTGGAAATATCAGTGCGCATTTTGGCAGGACGATGCAGATGATAACCGGACGGATGCCGGAGAGAAGATGCAGGAGATTACGGACAGGCTGGCACGGGAACTTGATATTGTACGCATCAGTTCAGAAGGCACTTTCCTTACACTGACTGCAAGGGGAGAGAAAGAGAAAATTCTGGAAAAGCTGAATGAGGAGCATCCGTGCGTATTAAATGAAATACCTATGAGTCTTGAAGAAATCTTTATCGCGGAAATGGAGGTGAAAGGATATGACATCTGCAAAGTGCTTCATTAACTGGATGAAAGAAGCGGGCAGAGGCCATCTTGTGGCTGTGCTGGGCTGGGGATCACTCATCCTCTACAGCATCCTCGCCGTCACGCGGCTGAGCTTTGATACACAGAGTACATATTTCGGGATCGGGGGCACTGTTCTGGAACTCCGGTGGATCTGCATGGGACTGGGAATCCTCACAGCGTTTATCGAGTTCTTTTATCTGTTCAGGCAGAGACAGCAGGACTTTTACTACAGTCTTCCGGTCAGCCGGGGTACCGTATTTTGGAGCCGGTATGTACACGGGCTTTTTCATGTGCTTGTGCCGTTGATTCTCGTTATGGCAGTTTGCGGGCTTTATCAGGCAGCCATAGATCCTCAGTTCGGGCCTTATGTAGGGAGTTATACCCTGAAGAGCATTCTTGTCTATGGGGCATCGTATCTGATCTTTTATCATTTGGGAATCCTGTGCATCGTAATCTGCGGGAATATCGTATCTGCCATTGCGGTCTGTGCGGCCGGAATCCTGTACTTCCCGATATTGACAGGAAATATCTGTATTACGCTTTCGGAAAATTATTTTATTTCATATTATAAGAATCCGCTTCTTGAACGGCTTTACACTGTCCTGTCACCGGAGCGGCTGACAGCAGACCTGACGGGGATGAGTGTGTTTGAAAAGCCTTTCGTGCTTTCCTTTACACCGGGAATGTCTTCTATAGCAGCTGCAGTCCTGTGGATCGGGATTCCGTTTGTACTGTTTGCATTTGCGCAGGGGAAGAGAAAGACGGAGAGAACAGGAAGGATTTTTGTCTTTGCATTGGCGGAGCGGACTGTCCAGCTGCTGATATCATTCCTGGCAGGATTGTGGATCTTCAGTTTTCTTTCTGATTTCAATTTTATGGGAGCAGCCTCTGTCGGTATCGGCAATCTGATCGCTTGTGCTGCAGGCGGCGTGTGCGCTGCTCTTGTGATACACTGTCTGCTGGAATATGCGGTGCAGGGCACGGGAGCAAAGCTTTTGCGAAGAAAGTGGCAGCTTGCAGTATCAGCCGTGGCAGTGCTTGCCGCCGGCCTGGCATTTCCGGCAGGGGCGTCTGCCTACGATTCATACTTCCCTGAAGATGCCGGAAGCGTAGGGATCA
Organism: Candidatus Mediterraneibacter surreyensis; assembly: GCA_019118885.1. Classification (GTDB taxonomy): domain Bacteria; phylum Bacillota; class Clostridia; order Lachnospirales; family Lachnospiraceae; genus Mediterraneibacter; species Mediterraneibacter surreyensis. The sequence goes on from DWYB01000026.1 coordinate 80,409, forward strand.
GCATCGACGGAATCGGAATGGATTACTGGACATACAGCGAAGTGTCAGGAAAAAGGGAAACATATGAGACAAATGCGCAGTTAAATGAGTACCGGTTGAAAGGTGAAGGACGGACGGCAGTGCTCGGGTGGCTGCAGGAGATTATCCGTAATGATCCGGGCGAGAATGAAGGAGCAGACGACGCCCCTTATACACGAGCGAAAGTCTGTTATTATATGTCTGATGGCAGTACATGTTACCGCTCTTATCCTTTGAACAGGGAGCAGGTCGAAATGTTTGCCGCCGTTTATGAGACAGATGAGTACAGACAGATCGCTTATCCGGCTGTGACACTTGAGGATGTATCCGATGACCGTTTTACATGGGAGGACGGAGTAAAAGGAGCCGCCCTTCAGATCACAGGAGATCAGAAAGAAGCGCTTCTTAACGTATACCGTGAGGATGTATCCGGGCTTCGGATGGAACAGCTTGAAGAAGAGCTCCCCTGCGGATATGTGAGAATCAAATCTTCTAAGAACGGAGAGATTACGGATATGTTTGTCTATCCGTTCTTTGAGCGCACGTGCAAACTCCTCGGAGAATACGGTGTTGACACGGAGAAGACTCTGGGAGACTATGAGGTGGATTCTATACAGGAGATGGAATCTCTTCCTGCAGCCGGCACAGGCGGACTGTCATCAGGCGGCACGCATATGAATTATTATGAACAGGCGGATGAAGTGGCGGAACTGAAGCAGAAGCTGGTTCCTGATGAGCTGGATATCCAGCCGCTTCTTTACCCGCTGGATCATTCTTCGGACATTGATGTTTCGGTGGTGGACGAGGAAACGACTTCTATCATTCATGTGAGTTGTGTACAGCACAAAGGCGAGTGACGGAAGTCAGAAGAAAATGAAAGAAATTTTAGTGAAAAAGGGCAGGCGGCTGCTCTTTTTCCAGTGACGACAGGATTCTTCCTTTTTCTTACTGCTGCAGTGGTATACTGTGGCAAACATACGAAAAGGAGGAACATGATGACAAAGAAGAAAAAGATCATTCTTATCACAGTTATATTGGCTGTTATCATTGCAGCAGGGGCTTCTGCCGGTATTTATCTGTATATCAACCGGTTCGACGCAGGGGAATATGTACAGGCGGTTCTGGATACATCCTACAAAAATAAAACGGATCAGTATGTGGAGATTACCGGAATTTCCAAGGAGGAAGCGGAAAAGATATTTGAGGACAATCTGGATGCTACCATGGCGGGCTTTGAGAGTTCTGAGATGCCGGAGGAGATGATGCCCAGGTACCGGGAACTCTTCGGAGAGATCGCCGGAAAGGTCAGTTATACGATCGGGGAGCCTGAAAAACAGGTGGATGGCACATATACAGTGCCGGTCATTATCAAACCGATCACGCTTTTTACTGATACATATAAGACGTTCCAGACACGGGCTCAGGAGTATGCTCAGGAAGTCACAGACAGCGTGATGAATGGCGGTGAGATGCCGACAGATGAAGAAATGCAGAGCCAGATCTATCAGATTTATTATGATGTACTTAAAGAACGTGTGGACTCCGGAATGCTGTACGGCGGAGCAAGAAATGTGACACTGCGTGTCACAAAGAACGGCAGCAGGGAGTTTACGATCAATCAGGAGGATATGGATAAGCTGGATTCCATGCTGATCGAGAGTGTGGATACTGGGGAAGGAGAGGCGGAAGAAGGACAGAAGCAGACGGCTGAGAATGAAAGCACAGAGAAAAATTCCGAAGAATAAAATAGAGCTTAACAATATTGCCAGGAAGTATTAAAAATTTCCCCTAAGGTTTTGCTTAAACCATAGGGGAAATCTTTTCTATATCTTATATTTATGTTTTGGGGAAATATTTAGGAATTCTTTGCCTTTAAGAAATCAACATCTTCCTTCAGATCGAGTACAAGCTTCAGAACAACGGATCTATTTTCTTTCATTACACCGAGATCGTTCTTTATTGGGTGAAGTTCAGAACTGAGTTTTTTGTCCAATAACTCAGAGATAGCTAATAGCATTTTGTTGTCATTTTCGTTCATCCTGTCATCTCCTTCCAAGTTCCGTTCATCACCAGTGGAACTACTTTATCATGGATTCTGAGAAATGTCCATTGACATTTCCGACAAACCTGGCTGTTGAGAATCAGGCTGTTGGATTCTGACATGGATATGCCGGGAAGTTTATTTTTACCCGTATCATTCCGTCTTTATACTCCGCCGAAATTTCCCCGCTCATCTGCTCAGTCAGCACTTTTGCGATAGAGAGCCCGAGTCCGGTCGATTCTGCTGAGGCAGTCTCCACGGTGTAGAAGCGATTGAAGAGACGTCCCACCTTGATTTCGTCAAGTTGAGATGCATGATTGGCGAAAGTAATTTCGCCATCTTCATTTAAGGTAATGACAAGATCCCCGTCACTGTATTTGACCGCATTATTGATAATATTTCCGAAGACACGGGAGAGGGCATTGCGGTTAAGCATCCGGCTTATTTTCTGTTCTGGCATGGTTATTTCAGGCGTGATATGCTTCTGTTTCAGAGAGGCATAAAGGGCCGAGATGCTGTCCTCCAGACAACGATTGAGGATTACCGGTTCATCAGGGGTTCCGCCTGATACAGTAGTAAATACCGAATAGCGGAACAGTTCTTCCGTGAGCTGGCGCATATTTTCTGTGCGTCCCCGGATAATCTTCAGATAACGGCTGACTGCTTCGGACGTTTCCTCCCGGTCGAGAAGATCCAGATAACCGCAGATGGCAGTCAGGGGTGTACGCAGATCATGGGAAATATTAGTGACGGCATTTTTCAGATCCTGATCACCCTGCTGACAGCGGCGGCGGTCATCCTGAAGCAGCAGAAGTTCCCTGTTGATGCTGTCGGCCAGTTTTCTCATATGCCGGTCGCGGCTGGAAATATCGATCAGGGTGTTGGTATCTGACCTTACCCGGTCGGCAAAGGCGTCAGCAATTTCGTCTGCTGATTTTTTCAGCAGACAGATCTTGATGATCAGTATGAGAATGATGAGTGTCAGTATGCCGATCAGGCAGCAAAGCCAGAATACCATGTTAAGTCCTCCATTGCAGACAGTCTGCAGCCTTTACTGTTACGTGTAAACTGTCTATTTTATATCTTTCTTCTTGAATACAAACATTCCGACTCCGGTAGATACGATAATGATGCTTGCGGAGTAAGCGGCGAGCAGTCCGGGAGATTGCGCCGTTCCGCCGGCCTGTGTGATATTGACTGCCTGACCTGTGGGGAGGAAATCGTTGAAAAACTGGTATATTTCCCGTTCTGTTCCACGCAGATAGGAGGGATTCGGTACGTCATCAGCCATCTCAACCTTTCCGGTTTCTGTATTTAATCCAAAACCGGGATAAACTTCAGGCTGGCTCAGCCTGCTCGTAATATAAAGTGAAATAACGAGCAGACAGAAGGCAGTCAGGATATTGATAATGGCCGTCAGAGCTTTATTCTGACATAACATCGCAGTAAGGGCGCAAAGAGCGGTGAAAGCGATAGACATAACAAAACTGCATAAAACCAGTATCACGGTGCCTTTCAGAATGCCTGTATCGATTGTATAGAGAGGCAGTCCGGCGACAATTACACCTACAATATAGCTGATGCAGAACCCAAGCCCGGCGGTTGAGCAGACGATAAGGTTAGACAAATAGATACAAGTCCTTGTGTGTCCGATGATCATTTTGTTGCGTATGGTGCCATCACTGTATTCTGTTCCCACAAAAAGGCTGACAAACGCAGGGATAAGGATGGCAACTGTAAGGGCATAGATAAAGAGTACATTTGTGATCTGTGCTTCATAATCTCCGTACTGACGAGTGGAAATGTAATTCATTACCGCCATGAATACTCCAAATAAAAACATCCCGATCATACAGATCCAGAAAAATTTATTTTTCTTTAATTTCGCGAAATCCGCGGATAACAGTCTACTCATTTCGATTCCCTCCTCCGATCAGATTGACATAATAGCTCTCAAGGCTCTCCTCGCGTTCATCAAGGGAGATGATGTCACATCCCTGATCTGCCAGAGCGAGTGCAAGCTGTGATACGTTTATCTTGGCGAAGATGTCCGCCATTGTGTCGGAGAGAATACTGTATTCCAGATCCATTTCATCGAGCACCCGTGAGAGGGCACGGACGTCGGATACCTGTACGCGGATACATTTGCGGCAGGCAGCGTCCAGCTCGGCGGCGCTCATTTCTTTTACCATGTGTCCGCTGTCGATGAAACCGTAGTGGGTAGCGAGGCGGGAGAGCTCATCTAAGATATGACTGGAAATAAGAAAGGTGATCCCTTTTTCACGGTTCAGCTTCAGGATCAGTTCCCTCATTTCGATGATGCCCTGCGGATCCAGTCCGTTGACAGGTTCATCGAGGATGAGAAAGTCAGGATTTCCTGCCAGTGCGATGGCGATACCGAGCCGCTGCTTCATGCCGAGAGAGAAGTGCTTCGCTTTCTTCTTCCCGGTATTTTCAAGTCCGACAAGCCGGAGAAGCTCCGGGATGCTGTCAAAGGACGGCAGACCAATGATACGGTATTGTTCCTTCAGATTATCCTCGGCTGTCATATCCTGATAGATAGACGGAGTTTCTACTACCGCGCCCATTCTCCGGCGGCATCTGTTGATGCCGGGATCGTTGTTTTCGGTTCCGTAGATGGCATAGCTTCCGGCGGAAGGCTCCTGAAGTCCGCATACGAGGCGGATAAATGTAGTTTTTCCTGCGCCGTTTTTTCCTACAAATCCATAGATGGCTCCCTTGGGAACATGGATGGAGAAGTCGTTCAGCGCTTTGGAGTTCTTATAGCGTTTGCCCAGTGACCGGGCTGTCAGAATATAATCCATAATTTCAGCCTCCTTGATGTTACTATCTTTATCTGACACCGGACATTTTACTGCGCGGCGGTTAAGAAAGCAGTTAAGGAAACAGTAAAGAAACAGTTAAGATTACAGATCTTCATTTAGTTTAAAGCCAATCCCCCAGACAGCCTCGATATAATCTTTTCCCTCGACGGCTTTTAGTTTCTTCCGGAGATTGCTGATATGGACTTTCAGGGAACGCTCCGTGCAGTCAGGCGTATCTTCGCTGATCCGGTCCAGCATTACAGATTTCGTGATGACCTGTGACGGGTTGGCCATAAGCAGTTTAAGTATGGCGTATTCGGTCTGTGTCAGCCTGACCGGCATATCTGCAACTGTTACGGCATGGGAATCCGTATTCATGCGGATCGCATCGAAAGAGAGAATCCCGGATGGTTTCCGGCCGGTGCTTTTTCGAAGCTGTACAGTGATGCGTGCCAGAAGTTCGGAAGTATCAAAGGGCTTAGTAATATAATCCGCCGCTCCGCCCAGAAGAAGATCTACTTTATCGGAGATTTCGGCTTTGGCGCTCACGATGATCACAGGAATATCTTTGATGAGTGGAAGAAGTTCCTCGCCGCTTAAGCCCGGAAGCATCAGGTCCAGCAGGATGAGATCCGGACAGCGGGAGGAGAGATACAGAAGTGCTTCCGTGCCGGAGTAGGCACGCCCAACATTGTAGTTTTCCTTTGAGAGGAGTTCTTCCAGCATATCGCCGATATATACATCATCATCTACGATCAGTATTGTTTTCAAGATGATTACCTCCGTGTAATATTTGGTCACGGTTTATTTTAGACAGAAAGAGTGGGAAATTCAAGATAGAAGATGAGAGCAGATACAAAAACATCAGGCGAATGGATTTTATTTTCATACGCCTGATGCTTCTAAGAAGGTTGTTAAGAATGTATATATATTGGCTTAATTAAGCCCTTAGTCATGCTGCGACTGCAGCGCGTCGTATCCCGTCTCCTGGGTGCGGATCTTCATAGCGCTTCTGATCTCGTAGCTGAAAATCTTGCCGTCGCCCACATCACCTGTGAAAGCGGCCTCCCGAATGGTTTCGATCACTTTCTTCTCCCATTCCTCGGATGATACGACGATTTCGAATTTGACCTTCGGCTGAAGTACAATATCAACCTCGGATCCTCTGACTACTTCTTTATATCCTCTCTGGACACCACATCCCATTACCTGAGATACGGTGATACCGTTGACTTCTATCTGATTGAGGGCGTCTTTGACGTCCTCGAACATTTCTTCCCTGACGATTGCTTCTACTTTAATTAACATAATATGCTCCTCCTATCCTTTCATTATTATATGGCATAATCCGGTTTAGTCGAAACCATTAAAGGACGGATAAGCCTGCTCGCCGTGCTGTGTGACATCAAGTCCAAGAGCTTCCTCTTTCTCATCGACACGAAGTTTCGTAAAGATACGGATAATGCCGATGCAGATCAGGGAACCGACAACTGCCACTGCGATCGTTACGAGAATACTGATGATCTGAGCAACGAAAAGTCTTGTTTCACCGAATACAAGGCCGTCCCACTGAGCAACGGAGTTAATAGAACTCTGTCCGAACAGTCCGGTTGCAATACCACCCCAGATACCGCCGATGCCATGGCATCCAAATGCGTCAAGGGCGTCGTCAATTTTCAGTTTATGCTTGATGATATTCATCATAAAGTAGCAGATCGGGCTTACAAGAGCGCCGATGATAAAGGATGACCAGATCGGCACGAAGCCTGCACCAGGTGTGATTGCCACCAGTCCGACTACCAGACCGGTAGAAGCACCTACAAGTGTCGGTTTTCCGTCTTTGATCGTATCGATCAGCATCCATGAAAGAAGTGCTGTTGCAGCGGAAATAGATGTTGTCATAAATGCATGTGCTGCAAGTCCGTCTGCTGCAAGTGCGCTTCCTGCGTTGAACCCGTACCAGCCAAACCACAGAAGAGCGGCTCCGAGAACAACGAAAGGAATATTGTGAATGCGGTAAGAAGTCTTCTCATAGCCGCGTCTTCTGCCAAGATAAATGGCGAGTACAAGTGCGCTCACACCGGAACTGATATG